>JBKJUB010000078.1:0-17371 GCA_046590765.1 Sphingomicrobium sp.
CCTTCCGGCGCGTTCGCGGCTATGCGTCCGCGCCAATTCAGCTTGCACAGGTTAAGGATTTGAATGGCCAAGGAAGAACTTCTCGAGATGCGCGGCAAGATTGTCGAGCTGCTGCCCAATGCGATGTTTCGCGTCGAGCTGGAGAATGGTCATGAGGTGCTCGGGCACACTGCCGGCAAGATGCGCAAGAACCGCATCCGTGTGCTGACCGGCGACGAAGTGCTGGTCGAACTGACCCCGTATGATCTGACCAAGGGTCGCATCACCTATCGCTTCATGCCCGGTCGTGGCGGCCCAGGTCAGGGCCCAGGCGCGCCTGGCCCCGCTTGACCCAAGCCTGACCCCATGACGATCGATCGATGAAGCTTGTGCTCGCCTCGGCGAGCCCGCGTCGGCTCGACCTGCTGGCGCGGATCGGGGTCGTTCCAGACGCCGTCGTGCCCGCCGATATCGACGAAAGCATTCCCGCCGGCGAACTGCCGCGGCTTCATGCTGAGCGACTGGCCGTGGAGAAGGCCGCTGCGATCGCCGCGCTGGAACCCGACGCTTTGGTTCTCGCTGCCGATACAGTGGTCGCGGTCGGCCGCCGGATCCTGCCCAAGGTCGAAGATGAGGCGACGCTGCGCCACTGCCTGGCGCTGCTCTCGGGCCGCCGCCACCGCGTGATGACCGGCGTTGCGCTGGCGCTTCCCGGCGGCGCAATCCGCAGTCGGATGGTCGAGACGATGATCGCGATCAAGCGCCTGTCGCCCGATGAGATCGACTTTTATGCGGCCCACGGCGAATGGCGCGGAAAGGCCGGCGGTTATGCGTTGCAGGGCTATGGCGAAGTCTATGTCCGGCACTTGGCGGGGAGCTACTCCAACGTCGTCGGCCTGCCGCTCGCCGAGACCCGTCATCTGCTCAAGTCGGCTGGCTATCCGATTGCCTGAGTGGCTGATCGAACGCGGGATCGGTGAGAGCCGCGCGATCCTGGTCGACGGCGGCGAGATCGTCGAGGCGCGAGTGATGCTCGATGGTCAGATCGCGGCGGGGTCGATCCTCAAGGCCAAGCTCAAGACCGTCGGGCGCAATGCCATCGCGGTCGCCGGGGGCATCGAATATCTGCTCCCTAAGGGCGCGCCCGGCGTCACCGAGGGCGGCGCGCTGACGATCGAGGTTACGCGCGAAGCGATCGGCACCGAAGGGTGGAAGCGCCCGCTCGCCCGAGTGACCGACGAGGAACCCTCAGCATCACCAACGCTCGCCGGACAAATTCTCCCCTCGACCAGTACGGCATTCGACGACGCGAGCTGGCCCGACCTGATCGAGGAAGCGCGCAGCGGGATCATCAACTTCCCCGGCGGGGCATTAAGGATCGCGGTGACCCCGGCGATGACGCTGATCGACGTCGATGGCGCACTCCCGCCGAATGAGCTCGCCGTCGCCGGAGCCCGGGCCTCGGCGCTGGCAATCCGCCGCCACGGGATCGGCGGCTCGATCGGCATCGATTTGCCAACTGACGGCGGCAAGGCGGCGCGCCACGCTGCGGCTGAAGCGATCGACGCCTCCCTCCCCCAACCCTTCGAGCGCACCGCGGTCAACGGCTTTGGCTTCGTCCAGATCGTCCGCCCGCGGCGTCATGCCAGCTTGCCCGAATTGGGGCTCAATCGACCGGTGTTTGAAGCCCGCGCGCTCCTCCGATCCGCCTCGCGGATGACGGGCCGAATTGCGCTGGTCGCTTTTCCATCGGTGATTTCGGCGATCCAACCCGATTGGATCGACCAGCTTGCGCGCCAAATCGGCGGTGCGGTGGCCTTGCGCAGCGACCCAAGCCTCGCCATTGCTGGCGGCCATGCCGTCCGCCTCTAAACCCTGCCCGATTTGCGGCCAGCCGCCATCACCTGATCACGCGCCATTCTGCAGCCGAGGGTGCAAGGATCGCGACCTGTTGAAATGGCTCGGCGGTGGATATTCCATCCCCGGCCCGCCCGCGATCGGCGATGGACTGGACAGCGACGGGGGCGACAGCTAGAGCGCGCCTCGCTCGACCGGACGATCCGTCCGGTTCGGTGCGCCCGGGTAGCTCAGTGGTAGAGCAGACGACTGAAAATCGTCGTGTCGGTGGTTCGACTCCGCCCCTGGGCACCATTTCTTTCTAAACGTCGCATGGTCGTCCGAGTGGGGCGGGTCGGCTCAGGCGTCGTAATCGATTGCCACGCCGTCGCCTGCCGGGACCGACTGGCAGGTGAGCACATAGCCGTCCGCGATCTCCTCGTCGGTCAGGCCGTAATGCACCGCCATCTCAACCTTGCCCGAAACCACCTTTGCCCGGCACGTCGCGCACACTCCTGCCTTGCACGCAAACGGCGCCGCCAACCCAGCCGCGCGCGCCGAATCGAGGATCGAGCTGCCATCAAACTCGATCTTCCGAGTCCGCCCATCGAGCGTCACCAATATCGACTGCCCCGCGGCCTGTTCCTGAAATGCCGCCAGTTGCGCGGTCATCGCCGCATCTGGACGTCCGGCCGTGAACCGCTCGATATGAATTCGCTCACGGGAAATGCCGCGCTCGACCAGCACGCCCTCCGCCGCATCCATCATCGGGCCCGGGCCGCAGATGAACCACGCCGCAATCTCTGCCGGCTCGACCACCAACCGCTCGATCGCCTCGCTTACCCGACCTGAATCGAGCATCCCGTTGAACAATTCGATCTCGCCTGCTTCCTCAGCGAGGAAGTGGAATAGCTCGAACCGCCCCATGTAGCGGTCCTTCAGATCGGCCAGCGCCTCGAGGAAGATTACCGACTGGCTGTCGCGATTGCCGTAGAACAAGGTGAATCGGCTCAGCGGCTCCTCACTCAATGCCGTGCGGATCAGCGACATGATCGGCGTGATCCCCGATCCCCCCGCAATCCCGACATAGCGTCGCGCCGCTCCCGCCTCGAATGGCACGGTGAACGAGCCGTGCGGGGTCATCACCTCGACCTCGTCACCGGCGCGCAAAGTCTCTGCCACCCAGTTCGAAAAGACACCGCCCTTGATTCTCTTTACGGTAACTTTGACCAGCCCCTCATCGGGCGCGACGCATAGCGAGTAATTGCGACGCACTTCCTCGCCGTCGATGTCGGCCTTGAGCGTCAGATGCTGCCCCGCCTTGAACCGGAACGCGTCGGCCAGATCATGGGGCAGCTCGAAGCGGATCGACATCGCCTCGTCGGTCTCGGGCATGATCTCCGCCACCCGCAACACATGAAAATGTTCGGCCACCAGCGCCTACCAGACCGCCCCAGGGTATGTGCGCGGGATATGCTGCATCACCGCCAGCAGATGCCCCAGATGCTCGCTGTGATGCCCGCGCCGCCCGCCAAGGATCGGGCGCTGGTCGGCCGGCACCTCGAGCTTGGCCTCGGTCAGCACCGCTTCGATCGAAATCCAATATTCATTCTCGAACCCGCGCGGATCGGGGACCGTTTGGCGCGCGATCAATTCGTCCATCACCGAATCGACCTCGAACAACTCCGGGGTGAAGCGCCAGCACCAGTCGAGCCCCTCGGCCATCCGCCGCGCACTCTCCTCGGTCCCGTCACCCAGCCGGATCGTCCAATCGGCGGCCAGCTCTCGATGATACGACACTTCCTTGACCGCCTTCGCCGCCAAGCCGGACAGGAACGGATCGGGACTGTCCGACAACTCTCGATACAGCAGATGTTGATAGGTCGAGAACAACAATTGCCGCGCGATTGTCCGCCCGAAATCACCATTGGGCTGCTCGACCAGCCAGCAATTCTTGTAATCGAGCACGTCGCGATGAAACGCCAGTTCGTCACCGTCGTCATTATTGGCCTTGTTGAGCAGGTGAGTCGCCTGCCCGATCAGATCGAGCGCGAGATTGGCGAGGCTGAGGTCAACCTCCAGCCCCGGCGAATGCCCGCACCATTCGCTTAAGCGCTGCCCGAGGACGAGCGAATCGTCCCCAAGCCGCACGAGATAATCATAATAAGCGTCCTCGAGCGGATCTTTGCCCGGCACGCCCCCGCCCTTGTCAAACGCCCCGCCATCGGGCGCATTGTTGGCGTGGCGCACATCCTTGGGTTCGATCACTGGAAGCGAGGGCATCAGATATGCTTCACCACGTCGGGAATGTCGTAGAAAGTCGGGTGGCGGTAGACCTTGTCCTCGGCCGGCTCGAATAATGGCCCGCTATCGGCGGGATCACTGGCAATGATCTGTTCGGACTTCACGATCCACAGCGAGACGCCTTCCTGCCGCCGGGTGTAGGTGTCGCGGGCATGGGCAAGCGCGAGCTCCGAGTCAGGAGCATGAACGCTGCCAACGTGGCGATGCGCCATGCCGCCTTTTGAGCGAATGAAGACTTCCCATAACGGCCAGTCATGTCCGCCTCCCGCCGTCTCACTCACGCCGCCACCCTCGCCGCGCGCTTCGCCTCATAGGCCGCAGCGGCGTCGCGCACCCAGGCGCCGTCGTTCCACGCATCGCGGCGATCCTTCATCCGTTCCTTGGCGACCGGTCCTTCGCCGCGCACCACCGCGTAAAATTCCTCCCAGTCGATCGCGCCAAAGTCGTAGCCGCCCTTTTCCTCATTCCACTTGAGGTCGGGATCGGGGATCGTCAGCCCGAGATATTCCGCCTGCGGAACGCCAATATCGACGCATTTCTGCCGGAGCTCGTCATTGGTCTCGCGCTTGATCCGCCAGCGCATTGATCGCTCGGTATTGGGACTGCTGTCGTCGGGCGGGCCGAACATCATCAGGCTCGGCCACCACCAGCGATTGAGCGCATCCTGCGCCATCCGCTTTTGCTCGGGCGTGCCATTGGCGAGCGCGATCATGATCTCGTAACCCTGCCGCTGGTGGAAGCTTTCCTCCTTGCACACCCGGACCATCGCCCGCGCATAGGGGCCATAGGAGGCGCGCTGGAGCGGCACCTGATTCATGATCGCCGCGCCGTCGACCAGCCAGCCGATCGCGCCAATGTCGGCCCAGGTCAGGGTCGGATAATTGAAGATCGTTGAATATTTGGCTTTGCCGGAATGCAACGCGTCGATCATTTGCTCGCGGCTCGTCCCCAGCGTCTCCGCCGCGCAATAAAGATACAGTCCGTGCCCCGCCTCGTCCTGAACCTTGGCCAGCAGGATCGCTTTCCGCCGAAGCGACGGCGCGCGCGTGATCCAATTGCCCTCGGGCAGCATGCCGACGATCTCGCTATGCGCATGCTGCGAAATCTGCCGCACCAGTGTCTTGCGATATGCCTCGGGCATCCAGTCCTTGGGCTCGATAAACTCGTCCGCCGCCACCCGCGCCTCGAACGCTGCAACCAGTGCAGGATCTTCGGGAGCCTCGATTGGGGCGACGTTGCTGGACAGCTCGGTGGTGTACATGATTGCTGATGTAGCCTGTCCGCGCGCCAGCTTCAAACAACGGATTGAAAACAGGGTTACAATGGCGATTTCGCCTTTACCAGCACCCGCCCGAGCGGCCATGACGGGGCAATGAAAACTGCCGAATTGCTCAATTACGCCCGCGATCAGTGGGTAGCCGGCTCAGGCCAGCGCACCGACATTCCCTCCGCCATCGACGGCACGATCGTCGCCACCACCGGATCGGGCGGGATCGACTTTGCCGCCATGCTCGACCACGCCCGCAATGTCGGCGGCCCCGCCTTGCGCGCCCTCACTTTCCACCAGCGCGCACGGATCATCAAAGGCGTGGGCCTCGCCATCCTCGCCGCCAAGGAACCGCTCTACGAGCTCAACGTCGCTACCGGCGCCACCCGCAAGGACGGCTGGATCGATATCGAGGGCGGCGCTGGCACCCTGCTCAGTTTCTCCTCGAAAGGCCGCCGCGAGCTGCCCGACGCGCACGTCCTGCTCGACGGCGACCTCGAACCGTTGTCGAAACGCGGCAGCTTCGTCGGCCAGCATATCTATACCCCACTGCAAGGCGCCGCGATCCACATCAACGCCTTCAACTTCCCGGTCTGGGGAATGCTCGAGAAGCTTGCCCCGACTTTGCTCGCCGGGATGCCCGCAATCATCAAGCCCGCCAGCTCCACCGCTTACCTATGCGAGGCCGCCTTCCGGGTGATGATCGACACCGGCCTGCTGCCCGACGGCGCAGTGCAATTGATCGTCGGCGAGGTCGGCGACTTGTTCGACCACCTTGGCGGGCAGGACGTGGTCAGCTTCACCGGCTCGGCCTCGACCGCATCCAAGCTCAAGTCGCACCCGGTCGTGCTGCGCGAGTCGGTCAAGTTTGTCGCCGAACAGGACAGCCTCAATGCCTCGATCCTCGGCCCGGACGCAGCGCCGGGCACCCCCGAGTTCGACCTGTTCGTCAACGAGGTAGTCACCGAGATGACGGTCAAGGCGGGCCAGAAATGCACCGCGATCCGCCGCGCCATGGCCCCCGCCGTCCACCTCGACGCGCTCGAAGTGAAAATCGCGCAGAAGCTGGCCGAAGTCGCCCCCGCCATGGGCGCGCTCGTCTCGACATCCCAGCGCGACGACGTCCGCGCGCAGGTCGCCAAACTGACCGCCGCGGGTGCACGCATTGTAGCGGGCAATCTTGAAGCGCAGGTTGGCCCTGATGGCGGCGCCTATATGGAGCCGATCCTGCTCCGCACCGACGATCCCTGGGCGGCCGATGCAGTCCATGATGTCGAAGCGTTCGGCCCGGTCGCGACCATCATGCCCTACCGCAACCTGGCCGACGCCATCGCACTCGCCAATCGCGGCATGGGCAGCTTGGCGCTATCGCTGTTCACTTACGTGCCCGACGCCGCGCGCGACTTCATCCAGAGTGCCGCCGCGTTCCACGGCCGAATGCTCGTCATCAACCGCGACAACGCCGCCGAAAGCACCGGCCACGGCTCGCCGCTCCCGGTGCTGGTCCACGGCGGCCCCGGTCGCGCGGGCGGGTCCGAGGAAATGGGCGGGGTGCGCGGGGTCAAGCATTACATGCAACGCACCGCGATCCAGTCGACCCCGGCGATGATCGCCGCGATCAGCGAGCAGTACATCCCCGGCGGCCCCAAACGCTTCGTCGACGGCCACCCCTTCACCAAGCGGATGAGCGAGCTTCACATCGGCGACACATTGCGCACCGCCAGCCGCAAAGTGACGATTGCCGACATCGAGCATTTCGCCGACTTCACCGGCGACAAATTCTACGCCCACATGGATGATGAAGCCGCCAAGGCGTCGCCGATCTTCGAGGGCCGCGTCGCCCACGGCTACCTCATCCTGAGCTTCGCCGCCGGATTGTTCGTATGGCCCGACCCCGGCCCCGTGCTGGCCAACACCGGGCTCGAGAATCTCAAATTCCTGACCCCGCTTTATCCCGGCGATTCAATGCGGGTCGAACTCACCGTCCGCTCCAAATCGCTCAAGAGCGAGGCGACGGGCGTGGTTCGCTGGGCGGTCGAGATCTTCAACCAGAAAGACGATCTGGTTGCGACCTACGACCTGCTGACCGAGAATTTGCCTTGATTCAGAAGCCCAGCGTGTAGCGAACCGCCGCGCCGACATCGGCATTGGCCTTCGCAATATGGCCCGGTTGGCGACGCAGATACAGGTTGCCGCCCAACCAGCCACCGGCGAACGGTCGCGAATAGCTGACTTCGGAGTCGATCTCGCGGCCACTCGGGGTAAGCGAGAAGCGGCTCAATGTTTCGGTCGCGCTGGCGGTCCCGTAATCATAAGCTGTCGGCAACATCAGCGCGAAGCCGCCTTGCTCGATCCGCAACGGCTGGGCGATCCTGAGGCCAATCCGGTCTTCGTTTCCGAACACACCCCATTTCGACAGGTCGAAGGCATAAGCGCCACTCTGGAATGCGCCGCCGGAGAAACTGGTCCAGCCGTGACGCGCGCTGGCAGAGGCCACGATGTTAGCCCCAAGTTCGCGCCGCGCTTCGATGTCGAGGAACAAGCTTGACGCGCTGCCGCCGCCACCAAAGGCTTCACCGACCCGGCCACCGAGCAAGCTGTGCTTTTCTTCAAGCCGCGAGATACCGGCAGAAACCCAATTAGGGCCAAACTTGCGGTCGACGGTCACGCTTGTCCAGCGATAGGGTGAGCCCGTCGCGGTGGTCTTATCCTCGTGCCACACTTCGCCCGTTTCGGCCGACAAGGTCAGTCCGACCGGGCCCAAATTATGACGCAGTGCAATGCTGCCGTCGCGGCGGGCTGCAAAACCGGGATCGCCGACAATGTCCCGCGCAATCAGGAACGCGCCCGCATCGGCGCCCGACAATTTGCGCTCCATCGCCTTGGCGCCTTCGGAAAAGCCGAACGCAACCGCAGTGCGGTCGCTGATCCGCGCAACCGCCGAAGCCGCGAGTAGTTTCGATTTGGCCAGATCCTGTGGACCGATGCCGCTTTCGACCAGTGAGAAGCCGCCGGGACGCAGACGCTGGTCGGCTACGGTCAGCGACACGCTGATCGGGCCGGCGCTGACGCTGTTGCTGCGTACCGATTGCGACAAGGCGCGGTGAAGCGGGGCGTCAATTGCCGCCCGGCGCAGCTGAGCTGCAAGGTTCATCGTGAAGGCTCGCGAATAGCCATCGAGGACGATCACGCCGAGCCCACCATTGACCGGGTCGGTCGAATCGCCCGCCGCCGCCGGGAGATCGCCGCTGGTGGCGGCCCCAACCGCGAGCTTGCTGTCGGCAAGCGACGTCGAGCCCTGCGGCGCGAATGCACGAGCGATGTTGAGGCGGCCACGCCCGTAGATCGAATCGACCCCGGCAACGCCAAGATCGTCAGCACTGTTGAACAGGATCGTGACGATTTGCGCTGCGGTCAGGGTTGGGAATGCCTGTGCCATCAGTGCCACCGCGCCGACGATCGTCGGCGTCGAAAAGCTAGTGCCCGAATAATAAAACTGGGCTCCGGTATGATCGATGGTCAGGTTGCGATAGCCCAAAGCTGCCAGATAATTTGACGCACCAGTTCCCGCCTTGTTCGAAAAGTCGGACAAGACATCTAGGTTCGTCCCGCCGGAACCATCGGACACGCCAATCGAGCCGGCAATGATCACCTGACCGGGAAATTGCTGCGCCGGGACCAGCGCGAACAAATCGCTATTGTCGCCGGCCGAGGTCCGGCCGTCATTACCCGCAGCGATCACCAAGACAATCCCGGCACTGACTGCGCGCTGCATAGCGTTGAGCACTGACTGATTCGGCGCTGAACCGCCGAGCGACAAGTTGATCACCCGAACGCCCGCGTTCGTCGCGGCGTCGATCCCGGCGGCAATCGCGCTGTCGAAGAAGTTACAGCCGTCGGCTGTGGCACAGCTTCCAGGTTCATCCGTGCGGAGCGAGACAATCGTCGCGTCAAAGGCGACCCCGTGTGTACCAATATCATTTTTGGCGCCGGCGATGACTGCCGTCACGGCGGTTCCATGGCCGTCGGAATCGCCTAGGACGCGACCGCCGCCAGTGACGTCGCGTGAATTCACAAGGTCGATCCGGCCGGCAAATTCCGCAAGCAACGGATTGATCCCGGAATCGACAATGCCGACCTTGATCCCTTTGCCGGTTGCGCCTGCCACATAAGCGGACAGCGCTTTCGACGAAGTCACCGAATTTGAACTGCCATATTCGACCGTGCAGAAACCGCCGCACGGTGTCGGCGTCGGAGTTGGCGTGGGGGTTGGAGTCGGTGTTGGTGTCGGCGTGGGAGTCGGGATCGGCTGGACACCGCTGCCCCCGCCACCGCCGCCACCGCACGCGGTCAATGCCAACATCATCGCGCACGACGACGTGCTCAAAAGCCGCTTGATCACCATGTCCCTCACCCTAAGCCGTTTTAAATTAATGACTTTCCCGTCTGTCTCTATGCTTAATAAATCCTTTCATTTTGATGAAGGGATTACTGATCATTATCAGTCCTAGAGGAAAATCACCCCTATTAGCCAAGGATCAATTGCATCGAGCGATCCCAATCGCTGATCCGGCGGCTGCGACTCGCGGCGTCAAGCGCGGGAACGAACGCGTCGCCAGAATGACGCATTGATCCAGCTGCCGAGGCCAGCGACGGGTAAATCCCGGCGCCGACCGCCGCTAGCATCGCCGCGCCGAGGGCACTGCTTTCGACATTCGCCGGACGATCAACTTCGACGCCGAGAACGTCGGCGAGGTCTTGCGCAAGGAAGTCATTGCCCGCCATGCCGCCGTCAATCTTGAGGCAGGACCATTGTGCGCCATCGGCGGCGAAGGCGCGGTGCAGCTCGGCCGACTGATTGGCCACCGCCTCAAGCGCGGCGCGGACGATTTGAGCGCGGGTCGATCCGAGGGTCAGCCCGAAAATCGCCCCGCGCGCATCGGGCCGCCAGTGCGGCGCGCCAAGGCCAGCGAAAGCAGGAATGAAGTGGATTCCGCCGCTATCGGTGACCGAGCGGGCAAGCGTTTCGCAATCGTCGGACGACGCAATCATTCCGAGTTCGTCACGCAACCAGTGGATCATCTGCCCGGCGACGAACAAGGACCCTTCGAGCGCATAGGCGCGGTTGCCATCGAGCTGCCATGCAACCGTCGACAGCAAGCGATGGGCCGACACCGGTGGGGATTCGCCGGCGTGAGTCAGAATGAACGCGCCGGTGCCATAGGTCGCCTTGGTGTCGCCCGGCGCAAAGCAGGCCTGACCGATCGCTGCCGCCTGCTGGTCCCCCGCCAAGCCAGTAATCGGGATCGGGCGACCGAAATGACCGGGCAAAGTGAAGCCAATCGGACCGGCGCAATCGACGATGTCCGGCAGTGCAAAGCGGGGCAGGCCGAACAAGTCGCACAGTTCGTCTTCCCAGCCGCCGCGCAGGTCCATCAATTGGGTGCGCGAGGCGTTGGTGGCGTCGGTAACATGGAGGCCGCCGGTCAGACGGAACACCAGCCAGCTATCGATCGTCCCGACGCACAGCCGGTCGCCGACGTCGTGCAGCTGTGGCCAGTGGTCGAGCGCCCAAGCGATCTTGGTGGCGCTGAAATAGGGGTCAAGCAGGAGCCCGGTCTTAGCCTGAATCGTCGCTTCGTGCCCCGCCTCGCGGAACGTGGCGCAGATCTCGGCGGTGCGGCGGTCTTGCCAGACGATGGCCGGGGCCAGAGCAGCGCCGGTCGTCCGGTCCCAAAAGACAATCGTCTCGCGCTGGTTGGTGATGCCGATCGCGGTGATGCGGTGCACTTGGTCGCCGACTGCTTCGCGCGCGGCCTCCAGCGTCAGCCGCCAGATTTCCTCGGCATCCTGTTCGACCCAGCCGGACTGCGGATAATGCGTCGTGAGATCGCGGTGCGCCATTGCGCCGCATCCGCCATCGGCATCGATCAGCATTGCACGCGTGCTCGATGTGCCCTCGTCGATGACCAGTAGCTGTTCGCTCATCATGCGAGCCTAGGCCCGGCCATTGGTCGAAGTCGAGCCGAGACGACCGGTTTTGCTGTCCGCAGCGAAAACCAGCGATTAGGGTAAAGCGATGACTGACAGCGCAACCCAGGACCGCCATGCGGGGCAATTGCTGATCGCCAGCGCGATGATTGCGTTGATGCTCGCTAACTCGCCGGTGGCGCATGGCTGGCACGATTTGATCCACGCCCGCGTCGGCCCGATATTCGTCGGCTTTGGTCAGGCGTCGCTGCACGGCGCGATTGCCGACGGGGCGATGGCCTTGTTCTTCCTGCTGGTCGGGCTGGAAGTGAAACGCGAATGGATCGAAGGGCGGCTCGCCAAGCGCGAGGCGCGGCGACTGCCGATCTTGGCGGCGGTGGCGGGAATGGCAGTGCCGGCGGCAGTCTATTTCGCGGTTACGCAAGGCGCCGGGGACTTGCGCGCCGGCTGGGCAATTCCGGCCGCGACCGACATCGCCTTTGCCGTCGGGATCCTCGCATTGCTTGGGTCCAGGGCACCGCCATCGCTCAAGCTGCTGCTGGTGACGATTGCAGTGATCGACGACATTGGCGCGGTGATCATCATCGCCTTGGCCTACACCCGCGATCTCGACGTGGTGGCGCTGGGCGCAGGACTCGCGATCCTCGGCGCGATGGCCGGATTGTCGATGTTCGGGGTGCGGCGGTTGGCATTCTATCTGATCGGGTTCGTCCTGCTGTGGCTGGCGATGCTGGCGA
The DNA here is from genome assembly GCA_046590765.1 of Sphingomicrobium sp. Classification (GTDB taxonomy): domain Bacteria; phylum Pseudomonadota; class Alphaproteobacteria; order Sphingomonadales; family Sphingomonadaceae; genus Sphingomicrobium. Next base: position 12,115 of record JBKJUB010000078.1, read on the forward strand.
GCGGGGTGCATCCGACAGTCGCCGGGGTGCTGACCGCGCTGACCATCCCGATCCGCGATTCGCGGGGAAAATCGCCACTGCGCAAGCTGGAACATGCGATCCACCCGTGGGTGATGTTCGGCGTGGTGCCGTTGTTCGGACTGGTCAGTGCGGGCGTGTCGCTGTCGGGCGGCGTGGTCGCGCTGGCCCAGCCGCTGCCGCTGGCGGTGATGCTCGGGCTGTTCGTCGGCAAGCAGGTCGGCGTTGCGGGCACAATTGCGCTGGCGGTCCGATCGGGCCTCGCGCCGCGTCCCGCCGGAACCAGCAGCGCGCAGCTTTATGGCGCCGCTTTGCTGTGCGGGATTGGCTTCACGATGAGCCTGTTCATCGGCGCGCTCGCCTTTCCCGGCAATGCGGCGGCGATCGACGCGGCGAAGATCGGCACGCTGGCGGGATCCTTATTGTCCGGGTTGGTCGGGTTCGTCGTGTTGCGCCGCGCCGCCGCGACCGTCTGCCCGCCCGACGACGCCGAAGAAGCAGGCGAGATTTTCGCTGCCGATGAGCGCGACGAGACTTAGCGCCAGCCCCGATCGCGCGCCGCTTTTTCGGCTGCGGCGTCAAACGGTTCGCCCGAAATTCGCTCGTCGATCAGGCTTGCCAGACGCGGATCGTCGCCCGCCGCCATTCGATAGTCACCGCCCGCGCCGCGCTTAGCGCCGAACAACGCTTCGACCCGCCAATCCTCCCCCGCGCGGCAGGCGAACCCGCTTGCGCCCTGGTCGGTAAAGCTTCGACAGATGGTGCCGTCATTGGTGCGGAAGGTCAGGCCGACCCGGAGCGGCCCGTCGCCTCCTCCGGCGGAGGCCAGCCGGGTATCGAGTGCCCGATCGAGCGACGCCGACGCGACCATCGTGCCGCCGCGCGTTTCAATCGGCGCGTCCGACCGTGAGACGGTCAACTGGCCAGCGACCAGGCCGACCACCAACGTCGCCGCGATTGCCGCCCATTGCGGCAGGCGAGCGGGGCGACGAGCGTCGCGACGTGCCTGCAAATCGATCACTTCAGCGCCGAAGCTGGGCGCGGGCGGTGACTGGTCGATCACCGGCGCAAATGCACCGCGCAGCCCGGCGCCGAGCGCACGATGCTGGTCTGCCAACGCCACCAGCGCCGGATCGGCGGCGACCCGCGCCGCGACCCGGTCGGCCGCAGCGCCAGCAAGCTCGCCATCGAGCCAGGCGTAAAATTCGTGTTCGTCGGTCATATCATCCACCTTCGCCGAGCATCGCCAGCAGCGCCTGACGACCGCGCACCAGCCGGCTCGACACAGTGCCGATCGGCTGGCCCAGAATTTCCGCTGCCTCGCGATAGCCGAAGCCGTCGATCAGGATCAGCGCAACCACTTCGCGCTGTTCGTCCGGCAATTGCTGCATTGCTGCCATGGCGCGGTTCAAATCGATCGCCGCGTCGGTCGCGGCGCGCGGGTCGTGCCCCACGCCTTCCCCGGCTTCGGGAGGAGCTTCGAACGCCGATTTGCGCGCCCGCGACCGCATCTGGTCGATCCATACCGTCCGGCAGATCCGGAACAGCCAGCTGTCGAACCGCGTCCCGGCCTGGTATTGGTCGAACGATCGAAACGCTTTTTCCACCGCCATCTGCGACAAATCGTCGGCATCGACCGGATCGCGGGCGAGCGAATAGGCAAAGCGCCGCAGCCGCGGCCACACCGGGGCCAGTTCGACATCGAACGGGGATCGAGAATTCATTGCACCTCATGCGGATGAAACGGCGCGGGTTCGACGTTTCATCCGCAACGGCATAAGAAAAGGTTAGCCAATGTCCAAATCCACTATCTTGTCCGCATTGCTGGTGACGGCCCTCGCCGCGAGCGCTGCCCCGGCCCAATTGCTCGGCGGCGGCAATTCGCCAATCGGCGGAACTCTCGGCGGGGTCAGCGGCGCGATCGATCGATCGCTGGGCAACCTCGGCAACCTTGGAGAACTCGGGCAGGCACTCGGCCTTTCGGCCAGCGAGGTCCAGCAGGCGACGCGGCCAAGCCTCGACCGAGTGAGCCAGGCGGCGACTGTCGCCTCCGCCGCGCCGGCTCAGCTAGTCAACCTTCGCGCGATCCGCCTGGCGCAGCTGATTCGCGCCAACCGCGCCACCCTCGATCGCGATGGCGACGGCCAGCCGGTGCGCAAGAATGAGTTGATCGCGACCGACCCCGATCCGGTTTCTCTGGCGCTCGCGCAGCGCGCCGGTTTTCGAGTGCTGGTCGATCAGCAAACCCCCGAGCTTGGCCTGCGCGTGGTTACCTTGGCGGTGCCGCGCGGAATGAATGTCCGCGAAGCGCTCAAAACGCTGCGCAAGACCGCGCCCGCGCTCGACGCTGATTATAATCACATCTTCGAGCCGGCCGGTGCGGCATTGCTGCCTGTCGCCGGTGCAGCGCTGGCGACAGGCAGCATGGCGCTGGCTGCGGCGCCTGCGCTTCGCCCGGGCACGCGGATTGCGATGATCGATGGCGGCGTGGCATCGCATCCCTCGCTCGCCCGCGCGTCGATCGAGCAGCGCGGCTTCGCTGGCCCGGCCCAACCGACCGGGCATGGCACAGCGGTCGGATCGTTGCTGGTTGGCGAGCAAGGAGCGTTTAGAGGCGCGGCGCGCGGCGCGCTGTTGTTCGTCGGCGACGTCTATGGTGGCAATGCCGCCGCCGGTTCAGCCACGACCATCATCCGCGCGCTTGCCTGGGCCGCAGCAAAGCGTCCGTCGGTAATCAATATCAGCCTGGTCGGTCCGGCCAATGCGGCCCTGGCCCGCGCCGTCGCGGCCTTGCGGGCGCGCGGGATTGCGGTGGTCGCTGCGGTCGGCAATGACGGTCCTGCCGCGCCACCCCAATATCCCGCCTCTTACCCCGGGGTGATCGCGGTCACCGGCGTTGACGCGGGCGACCGTGCGCTGCGCGAAGCGGGGCGACCAACCCACGTCGACTTCGCTGCCCCCGGCGCCGACTTGGTCGCCGCATCGCCGGGCACAGGCTTTGCAGTGGTGCGCGGCACCAGCTTCGCAGCGCCGCTGGTCGCGGCCCGGCTGGCCGCCGTTGGCACCGCCCAGCGCCTCGCCGCTGAAGTCGATCCCGGCAAGGGCCGAGTCGGCCAGGGGATCATCTGCAAATCGTGCCGGATCGCGCCCAAAGCCGTCGGGCTAAAATAATTTTTCTGGCACTTCGGGATGAAGTGCCCTTGCCCCGCCGTTCTCCTTGCAGACGGGGCGAATGATGCCCCTCGCACCAAAGGGAGAATAGACATGTTCAATCGCAAGCTTCTTGCCATCGCGCTGGCCGGATCGGCCCTCTTCGTGGCGCCCGCCCAAGCCCAGCTTCTCGGCGGCGGCGGCGGCGGCGGCCTCGGCGGTGCCTTATCGGGCGCACTTGGCGGATCGGGCGGCGCGTCGGGCGGTGGCCTGCTTGGCAGCGGGTCGATCGTTGGCAACGCCACCGGAGCAATCGACAATAGCCTCAGCGGGAGCGTGACATCGAGCCGCTCGGTCGATTCGGGTAATGGCAACGCCAGCGCCAATGCCGGTCTCGCCGGATCGGTCAGCAGCGTCGCCAGTTCGGCGGTCGGTGCCGGCGGTCTTGGCAACAGCATCGGCCTCGCCGGCTCATCGTCGGCCGACGGGTCGGCCAGTGGTAATGCCGGGCTTGGCTTGCAGGCGATCGGCACCAACCAGGTCGCCAACACGGTCGGCAGCGTCCGCGATCGCGCCACGACTGCGGTCGGCAACGTCCGCGGTCGAGCGACCGGCGCCGTCGGCAATGTCCGCGATCGTGCCGGCAACCTTGCGGGCAGCGTGACCGGATCGGTCAGCGCGAGCGGATCGGCCAATGGCGAAACCAGCGGTGAGGCCACCACCGACGACGGCAACCGCTAAGCCTTAACAGTCCCCAGCCCGGGCCCGTCTCCCATCGGAGGCGGGCCCGTTTGCTTTGGGCGGGCTAAAGCTTCTCGGTCAGCTCGGGGACGATCTTGAACAGGTCGCCGTGGGATGATTGAAGATTCGATTCATGCTATGACTTTGGCCATCGAGCGCGGGACGGTAGCCGCCATTCGATTAGTCGGCGTAGAAAAATCGGGAGATCGACCGATGCGAGGCGCGGGAGCCGTCAGGCGGCGCATATTGTGGATCGTCGCTGCACTGATAGCGGCGGCGATTTTGACCTTTTTCGTGATCAAGGCACCGGTGGCGTTCGATGCCAGCGTCGCCCGGCCAGCATTCGCGGCGGGTAAAGGGCCGACCATCCTGTTCGACGCCGCGCATCACAATCGTCATCGAATCGACGATACGTACCGACCGTTCGCCAAGCTGCTGCGCAACGATGGTTTCCAACTGGAAACACTGTCCGGCCCGATGAGCCCGCAGGCTCTCGCCGCCGGTCAGATCGTGGCAATCGTTACCGCCGAATCGGATACTCAGACCAAGGATTCGCCCGCGTTCAGCCCAGCGGAAGTGTCGGCGCTGGTGGCGTGGATCCGGCAGGGCGGGTCACTGCTGCTAGTGACTGACCATGCGCCTTACCCCAATGCGGTCGAGACCGTAGCGCAGGCCCTGGGGCTGGCAGTGGCCAAGGGAATGACCTTCGACGCCAAGCAATTTCGAGCCGACACCGGCGACGATTCGCGGTTGGTGTTCTCGACTGCCAATGGGCTGCTGGGGGCGCATCCGATTATCGCCGGGCGCAATGCAGGGGAAGCGGTGCGGTTGGTCGAGACATTCACCGGCGACGCGTTCAAACTGGCGCCGCGGATGGTGCCGCTGCTGACCCTGTCGCCAACCGCGATCAGCCGCACCGGCGTCCCAAGCGTCAGCGAGCGGGGCGGGGACGTGATCGTCACCACCAATTTCGTCGATCCGCATCTTGTCGGCGGTTGGGTCCAGGGCGGTGGGTTCACACTCGGCAAGGGCCGCGTCGTGGTGCTGGCGGAAGCCGCGATGATCAGTGCGCAGGAAGACAATGGGCGCAAGCTCGGGATGAACTCACCAGACAATGATAATAAGCAATTCCTGCTCAACCTGATGCGCTGGCTGGGCCATGCGCTGTAGGCGGTGCGGCTAAAGCTTCTCGGTCAGTTCCGGGACGATCTTGAACAGGTCGCCGACCAGGCCGATGTCGGCGACCTGGAAGATCGGGGCGTCTTCGTCCTTGTTGATGGCGACGATGACCTTGCTGTCCTTCATCCCCGCAAGATGCTGGATGGCGCCCGAAATACCGATGGCAAAA
>JBKJUB010000190.1:0-3981 GCA_046590765.1 Sphingomicrobium sp.
GCACAGAAAATCGACGATGTAGGGGCCGACCGTGGCTTGGCGGCGGAATTTTGCGTTGGCGAGTTGACGTGCGCGCAGGCGGTGCCAGAGCCGCTGTTCGGCGTCGGTGGAGTCGCGGCGAAGGCGGCGCGCGTGCGGGTTGGTCTTGCCGATCAAGGGAAAAGGGCCCTCACCCCGACCCTCTCCCGTAAGGACGGGAAAGGGGGAAGCAGGCGCCTTTCCTTCTTCCTCTTCTCCCGCGTGCGGGAGAAGGTCGGGATGAGGGCCTTTTTCCTGCTTCACGTCGAGGGAATAGACCGTCACCGAGCGCGTCTTCAGTTCGACTTCGACGCCCTTGCGTGCGAGATCGTAGGCGCGTTCGCCATTGACCTTCAGCGCCGAGTAGGCCGGGGGCACCTGCTCGATCGGGCCGGTGAATTGGGGCAGAGCCGCCTCGACCTCGGCAAGCGTCGGGCGATGGTCGCTGGTGGCGATGACCTTGCCCTCCAGGTCGAGCGTGTCGGTCTGGGTGCCGAAGGCGATGGTAAAATCATAGGCCTTGGTCGCGTCGAGCATTCGGCCGGCCAGCTTGGTCGCTTCCCCCAGCGCGATCGGCAGCACACCGGTAGCGAGCGGATCAAGTGTGCCGCCGTGGCCGACCTTGGTCTTGGGCTCCCCCGCCTCACGCAGCGCGCGCTTGACCGCCGAGACAGCGTTGGTCGAGCCCAAGCCGAGCGGCTTGTCGAGGATGATCCAGCCGTTGAGCATTATTGCGGGCGCGGCAGGCCGAAGCTTAACTGCTTGCCCTCGACCTCACGCAATCGCTCGAAGAAATGGTGGCGGCACAACGCGACATAGCGGTCATTGCCGCCAATCTCGGTCTGCTCGCCGCGCGCGACTGCAAACCCGTCCTGGTCGACGCGCAAATTCATCGTCGCCTTGCGCCCGCATTCGCACACGGCTTTGAGTTCGACGAGATTGTCGGCCAGCGCGAGAAGCGCAGCCGAGCCGGGGAATAATTTGGCCTGGAAATCGGTGCGCAGCCCGTAGCACAGCACCGGGATCGAAAGCTCGTCGGCGATGCGGCACAGTTGCAGCACGTGGCGCTGGGTGAGGAATTGCGCCTCATCGACCAGCACGCAATGCACCTCGCGCTGCTTTAGCTCATTGCTGAGCGCATCAAACAAGTCGACCTCGTCGGAGTAAGTGTGCGCGGGCGCGGACAAGGCGATCCGCGAACTGATCGTGCCCACGCCCGATCGATCGTCGAATGCCGCAGTCCACAGCATCGTTTCCATGCCCCGCTCGCGATAATTATAATCGGCCTGTAGCAGGGTAGTCGATTTGCCGGCATTCATCGCCGCATAATAGAAATAGAGCTTGGCCATCTACGGACAGAGTGAGCCGGCGGGGGCGGGCTTGAAGCGGTCGAGGCGGACCGCAGCGACGGTTTTGGTCCATTGCTCGATCGCGATTACGCCCTTGGCCGGGACGACGCAGGATTTCGCCGAGCCGGTCGCGCCGCTGGGGAGGATGAGCGTCGCGCGATAGGCGTAATCGAAGCGGCTGGCGTTGGTGACGGTCATCGTCGCGCCGAACAAGGGCTGAAGCGTGACCTTGAACTGGCCTGGGGCAGGGGCGGTGGTCGGCGTGACCTTGCGGGCATCGGCAGGCGCGCCGTGACGGACCGCGAACAGCCAGGTTTCACCCATTCGAACGGTGAGTGGCTTGGCGGACAAGGGCGCGGCGATCAGGCCGAGAATCAGGGCGGAGGTTTTGAACATCGGGTGTGGCTTAGCGGTTACTTGTTCTCCTGCGAAGGCAGGAGCCCAGACTGGACCCCTGCCTTCGCAGGGGAACACGAAGACCATTCGTCGCGCAGGATCGAGAACAGGACCGTGTCGCGGCGGTGGCCGGTCCAGGTCGTGCGGTCCTGGCGCATGACGCCTTCACGGACCGCGCCGAGCTTGGTCATCGCGGCCTGGCTGCGCGTGTTGCGAAGATCAACGCGATATTCGATGCGGGTAAAGCCGCACTCGAACGCGCGCGCCATCATCATGTCTTTGATTCGCCGATTGATCCCGGTGCCGCGAACGCGCGGGCGGTAATACGTGTTGCCGATTTCGAGCGTTTGCCGTTCCTCGACGATGTTGAGGAAGCAGCTCATCCCAATCATCTCGCCCGCATCATCGAACAGCACGAACCGCACCCACGGCAGCGCCATGATCTTGTCGAAACTGGCGTCAAATTCACTGGGCCCAAACCCGAGTGCGAAGATCGTCCAGATGTCGTGATCTTCAGCGCAAGCGGCCTTGAGCGCCACGCGATGGGCTTCGGTCATCGGCTCGGCCCGCACGCCATCGCCGCTCATGGGCGCGGCGAGATCGGTCATTCCTCGCCCAAATCCTGTGCCACATGCGCACCCCGCAGCAACGTGTCGATCTTGCCGCCTTCATCGAAGCTCTCGTCGGCGCGGAACTTGAGTTTGGCGGCGTATTTCAGGCTTACGCGGGTGGCGACTTCGCGCTGGAAGAAGGCGGTGTTGGTGCGCAATGCCTTGAGCACGACTTCCTCGTCCTGGCCGAGCAACGGCTTCACGAACACCAGGGCATGGCGAAGATCGGGCGACATGCGCACTTCGGTGACGCTGACCAGGTGGCTCTGCAGCGTGTCGTCATGGACGTCGCCGCGAGTCAGGATATCGCTCAATATATGCCGCACCTGTTCGCCGACCCGCAGCAAGCGGACCGAGCGGCCTTCGGGGGTTTCGACCTTGCGCATCGACGCCTCCGCCTAGAGCGTGCGAGCCCGTTCTTCGGTCTCGAACACTTCGAGATTGTCGCCGGCCTTGATGTCGTTGGTGTCGGCCAGCAGCACGCCGCATTCCATGCCCGCGCGAACCTCGGCAACGTCGTCCTTGAAACGGCGGAGCGAGGAGATGGTGGTCTTCGACACGATCACGTCGTCGCGCGTCAGTCGGGCGTGGAGGCCCTTGCGGATGACGCCCTCGAGCACCAGCAAACCAGCCGCCTTGTCGCGCTTGCCCGCGGGGAACACGTCCTTGACCTCTGCGCGGCCGACAACGGTCTCGATGATCTCCGGCCCAAGCTCGCCGGCCATCGCTTCTCGAACCCAATCGGTCAGGTGATAGATGACGTCGTAATAGCGGAATTCGACCTTGGTGCGGTTGGTCGCCTCGCGCGCCTTGGCGTTGGGCCGGACGTTAAAGCCGATGATTGGCGCACCGGTCGCGGCGGCCAAAGTAACATCGCTTTCGGTGATCGCGCCGACGCCGGACTGGAGCACGCGAACCTTGATCTCGTCGGTCGAGATGCGGTTGACGGCGCTGACGATCGCTTCGACCGAGCCTTGCACATCGGCGCGAATGACGAGCGGGAATTCGATCGTCTGGCTCGACTTGGAGGCGAACAGATTTTCCAGGCTGACCGGCGCGGTGGTGGTGCGCTTGCGGTCGAGCAGGCCCTGGCGATAGGTCGCGACTTCGCGGGCGCGGGCTTCATTTTCGACGACAGTGAACGGGTCGCCCGCAGAGGGGACTGCGCCGAGGCCGAGCACTTCGACCGGGAAGGCCGGACCAGCTTCCTTGACTGGCTTGCCATGATCGTCGCTCATTGCGCGGACCTTGCCCGAGACCGCACCGACGACGATTACGTCGCCGACCTTCAAGGTACCGCGCTGGACGAGCACGGTGGCGAGCGGGCCGCGACCCTTGTCGAGCCGAGCCTCGACGACGGTGGCTTCGGCCGCGCGGTCGGGGTTGGCCTTCAGCTCGAGGATTTCCGCTTGCACCGCAATTGCGGCGAGCAAGCCGTCGAGATTGGTCTTTTCCTTGGCCGAGACTTCGACATCCTGGACGTCGCCGCCCATCGCTTCGACCACGATCTCATGCTGCAGCAATTCCTCGCGGACCTTCTGGGCATTGGCTTCATGCTTGTCGATCTTGTTGATCGCGACGATCATCGGCACGCCGGCGGCCTTGGT
>JBKJUB010000219.1:0-3969 GCA_046590765.1 Sphingomicrobium sp.
GTGCCCGGCCTCGGCGAAGGCGGCTTCGAGATCGTCGAAGTTGATCGTGTCGGGGATGGCGATCATGTCGCCTCGCGTGACCGCGACTTCGCCCGCGGTGCGATCGCCGAAGTGAAGCAGGTTGCGCAGCATCTGGCGTTCGTGCGGGGACAGGTCGCCGGTGATCGGGCGCTCGCCCTCGGCATCGTCGATCGCTTCCTCGATCTGGTCGCGCAGCGTGGTTTCGCCATCATCGCCGAAAATGAGCGCGCGCATTCCGCGCCACAGCCGCGATCGGCCCTCGTCGGGTTGCTGGCTGGCCATCAGGCGTGCGCCTGTTGGCCGTAGGGATCGGCGATGCCGAGGCGGGCGAGGGCGCGGACTTCGCGCGCTTCCATGTCAGCTGCCTGACTGTCGTCGGCATGGTCGTACCCAAGCAGGTGCAATGTGCCGTGGACCATCAGATGCGCCGCGTGGCGCTCGATCGGCACGTCCTTTTCCGCCGCCTCGCGCTCGCAAACGCCATGCGCAAGGATGATGTCGCCAAGCATCAGTTCGGGGCCTTCGGCGGAAGCGGCGGAAAGCTCCGCACCTTCGGCCATCGGAAAAGACAAGACGTTGGTCGGCTTATCCTTGCCGCGCCATTGGGCGTTGAGCAGGCGGACTTCGTCATCGCCTGCCAGCCGCAGCGAAATCTCGACACTGCGCGGGCCTTCGGCGAGCTGCGGAAAGGCGCTTTCGGCAATCGCTGCAGTGGCGGCGGACCGAGCAAGCTCGTCCCACCTGGTGTTACTATCCCACTCCGGATCAGCGTCGAGAATGATGTCGAGATTCACGCGTTCGGTCCCTCATAGGCTTCGACGATTCGCCCGACGAGCGGGTGGCGAACCACGTCTTTCGACGAGAAGCGAATCATCGACAGCTTGGGAATACCCTCGAGCTTATCGACCGCATCATTAAGGCCGGACTCGGTCCCCTTGGGCAGATCGGTCTGGTTGGGATCGCCGCAGATCACCATTCGGCTGCGCATGCCGAAGCGGGTGAGGAACATCTTCATCTGCATCGCGGTGGTATTCTGCGCCTCATCAAGGATCACGAACGCGTCAGAGAGCGTGCGGCCGCGCATGAAGGCAATCGGCGCAATCTCGATCTCGCCCGACGCGATCCGGCGCTCGACCTGTTCGGTCGGGAGCATGTCGTAGAGCGCATCGTAAAGCGGGCGGAGATAGGGATCGACCTTCTCCTTCATGTCGCCGGGCAGGAAGCCCAGGCGCTCGCCCGCCTCGACTGCCGGTCGCGACAGGATCAGCCGGTCGACCTGGCCCGAAATCAGCATCGCCACCGCCTGAGCGACCGCAAGATAAGTCTTGCCGGTGCCTGCTGGCCCGAGCGCGAAGATCATGTCGTCGCGCGCCAGCGCCTCCATATAATGGGTCTGGACGGTCGAGCGCGGGACGATGGTCTTCTTGCGGGTGCGGATCATCACCGATGATGGTCGCGCGACATCGGGCGCGATGATCCCGTCGAGCGCCGGTTGCGCCGCCATGCCGATCACCGCTTCAACTGCGGCGGCGTCGACGTCCTGCCCCTGGTCGAGTCGGTTGTAGAGGCCGACCAATACGTCGCGGGCGCGCGCCGCGCTGTCGGGCTCACCCTCGATCATCACGCGGTTGCCGCGCGCGTTGATGTGCACGCCCAGCCGGTCCTCGATCATCACCAGGTGACGGTCATAATCGCCGAACAACGGGCCGAGGAGGTAGGGCTGGTCGAAGTCGAGCTCGAGACGGGCGCGGCCTTCGATGAGGTGATCGGTCAAAGCGGGGGGAAGCGGGAGGCGCTTGGCCATCAGGCAGCCACCTGTAGCGGGCGCAAGATACCGCCAAGACTATTCGGCAAGGCGTGGGTCACGGTAACGTCGACCATATCGCCGATCGCGGCGTCAGTGGTGACGAAGATCGATTGCAACCACGGCGACTTGCCGATCATCTGGCCGGGCAGGCGACCCTTGCGGTCGACCAGGATGCTTGTGTCTTTCCCGATCGTTGCGCGGTTGAAGGCGAGGCTATGCTCGGCGAGGCGGGCCTGAAGCCGCTGCAATCTGTCGTCCATCACCTGGGGGTCAACCGCTCCTTCCATCGTCGCCGCCGGGGTGCCCGGACGAGGACTATATTTGAAACTATAGGCCGACGCGTAACCGACCGCATCGACGATAGCGAGGGTGTCGGTGAAATCTTCATCACTCTCGCCCGGAAAGCCGACGATGAAGTCGCCCGAGATGGCGATATCGGGCCGCGCGGCGCGCACCTGCTCGATTGTGCGGAGGTACGAATCGACGCTGTGGCTGCGGTTCATGGCCTTGAGGATGCGGTTGCTGCCCGACTGCACCGGCAGGTGGAGGTACGGCATCAATTGCTCGACCTCGCCATGCGCGGCGATGAGTTCGGGGGTCATGTCGGCGGGGTGGCTGGTGGTGTAGCGAATCCGTTCGAGCCCATCGATTTTCGCAATGGCGCGGATCAGTTTGTCGAGCCCGGAGCCTTCGCCTTTGGCCCACGCGTTGACGTTTTGCCCGAGCAAGGTGATCTCGCGCGCGCCGCCATCGACCAGTGCCTCGGCCTCGGTCAGGATGTCGGCGAACGGCCGGCTGATCTCGGCGCCGCGAGTGTAGGGAACGACGCAGTAAGTGCAGAATTTATCGCACCCTTCCTGCACCGTCAAAAAAGCGCTCGGCCCGGTCCGGCGGCGCGCGGGGAGCGCGTCGAACTTGGAGATGGCGGGCATGTCGGTATCGACCGGCCGCTCGCCCCGCGCTGCCGCCGCGACCATTTCGGGCAGGCGGTGATAGGCTTGCGGGCCGACGACGAGATCAATCATCTTCGAGCGGCGCTGCGCCTCGGCTCCTTCGGCCTGTGCGACGCAACCGGCGAGCGCGATCATCGGCCTCGTGCCGTCCTCGCGGATTAGCCGGCCGACGTCCGAATAAGCCTTGTCGGCGGCTTTCTCGCGGATGTGGCAGGTGTTGAGCACGACCAGATCGGCATCATCGCCATCGGGCGCCGCAATCATCCCCTCGGCGGTCAGCAATTCGCCCATCCGCTCGCCATCATAGACGTTCATCTGGCAGCCGAAGCTTTTGACTCGGAAGGTGGTTGGTACGGTCATCGAGCGCGCCTATAGGCCGCCCGGAAGCGTCGCGGAAGTGAGCGCCGCGCCGATCGCTACCTGGGCATCGCGCGCCATCGCCTTGCGGTTCTCACCGGGGGGCAGCGGATTGAGCAGGCGCACCGTCACCGGCAAGGTTCCGCGCCGACCGAGGATGCGTAGCGCATTGTCGATCCCGTGCTCGCCGCTGTGCCACGCGATGCCTGGTCCGGCAGCGCCATAGTCGATCGCGATCGGACGAACTGCGGTTCCCGGTGCTGCTGGGGTAACTGCGGCGAGCAGGGTCGAGCGAAACGGGAGCAAGGTGTGACCGTCGCCGGTGGTCCCTTCGGGAAACACCGTCAGCGGCTGCTCGCGCTCGATGCCCTCGGCGATCCGGCGCACCTGGCCGTGCGCATCGCTGCGGTCGGCGCGCTCGACGTAAAGCGTGTGATTCTGGTTCGCGAGCCAGCCGACGAACGGTGCGGTGGCGATGTCGGCCCTGGACACAAAGGCCGTGCCAGTCGCGCCGCCGAGGATCAGGATGTCGAGCCAGCTGACATGGTTGGCGATGGCCAGCGTCGGCGGGGTCAGCGGCGCCCCCACCATTGTCGCGCGAACGCCGATTATGCGTGCTGCCTGGCCAAGAAAGCGCCTCGGCCAAAGCGAGCGCCTGCCGCCCCGCTTGGCGACCAGGTGCGGTGGCACCATGACGATCAACAGCAGGAGCAGCCCAAACAGCCTCAGCGCGGCCCGCCACCGCGATGAAGATCGATCAGCGGCCGCGATCGCGAGCGACGCCATAAAGCTCCATCCGGTGATCGACCAGGCGGAAGCCCAGCCGGTCGG
>JBKJUB010000050.1:0-5395 GCA_046590765.1 Sphingomicrobium sp.
CATCAGCGCATTGCGCAGCCCGATGTGCATCCAGCGGGACGCCAGCGGCGTCGTGATCCGCCGCATCATCACCGACAGGAAATGGCCACTCGCCCGGCCCCACGGCTGGCTGCCCAGACCGACGCCCTGCGCATCGAGCACGCCCGCGTCCTGCGGATCGCGGCGGATCGCCGCGGGATATTCGGGCGGCGGCGGCGGCGGCGGCGCGGGCGGGCCAAGCTCGGCCGGGGTCAACGACGAGGTCGTGACCACCGAGCTTTCCGCAGGTCCCGATGACGGCGGCGCGGCCGGGGTGGCCGGTGCCGCCGGCGCGGGAGGGGTCGCGGGTGGCGGCGCGGGCTTGTCGAACCCGGGCGGGAGAATCGATTCGGGCCGCTCCTGGGCAAGCGCGGGCAGTGCGACGGCGCCAAGCAGCGCCAGCGCGGCTCCGCCCAGCCATCGGCGGTCAGCCCGCGGCATTGCCCGCCACATTGGTCTCGATCGTCCTCAGCGGCTGTTCGTGATTGCTTCGCGACAGCATCACGCAGCCGCCGACCAGAAGCACCAGCAGCACGATCGCAAAAACTATTCCCTTGGGCATTGGCAGTACGTTCCTCGTGGCGATGGTGTGGCGGGGCTTTTGCTCGACCTCGCGCCCTTATGTATAGCCCCCAACGCATGCAATCACTGACCGCCCTCCTCGATCGCCCGATCGTCCTCGTCGGCCTGATGGGGGTCGGCAAGTCGACCGTCGGTCGACGGCTGGCGAAACGCCTTAACCTGCCGTTCGTCGACAGCGACGATGAAATCGCCGACGCCGCCGGGGCCAGCCCTGCCGAAGTGTTCGAACGGTTCGGCGAAACCGACTTCCGCGATGGCGAGCGGCGGCTGGTGGCGCGTCTGGTCGATGGCGAATTGCGAGTCATCGCCACCGGCGGCGGGGTGTTCGTCGATCCGCGCACGCGCCGCCTGCTCAACGAGCGCTCGGTCACCGTGTGGCTCGACGCCCCGGTCGCGGTGCTCACCGAGCGCACCGCGCGCCGCGACACGCGTGCCCAGCTGCGCACCGCCGATCCCGCCGCGGTTCTCGAGCGCCTCGCCAACGAACGGCGCGCGGCTTATTCCGAGGCGCATCTCAGGGTCACCAGCGGCATTGGCGCGCATGGCGACGTCGTCGAAGCGATCGTCGACGCGCTGGACACGTGGATCAGGAATCGGGCTCGCTAGGCGGCAAGTCGGCGAGCGCCCGATTTTCGGTGAACATGCGATCGACCCCGGCGCGCAAGTCGCCGGCCTCGCTCTGTCGTTCGAGCCGCTCGCAATCGCGCAGCCGATATTCGCGCTCGACGCGGTCGATCTCGTCGATCTCGACCCCGGACTGCTTGAGCGCGGCGCGACCCATCTTGACCGCGCTTTCGAACAATTCGCGCTGGGCATAGGCCAGGTCGAGCCCGCGTAAATCGATCAGCTGCCGCCGGTCGAACACGCGGGCCATGACGCTGGCCTGCGGAAAAGCCTCGAGCACGCGCGTTAGCGATTCGCGGTTGAGGCTGTCGCCATCGTTGCAGAACAGGATCGCCCGCGCATCGGCCGCACCAGCGGTTCGCAACAGGTCGATCCGCGTGCCGTCGCCATAATAGACCTTCCACCCGAATTCGCCGCTGACGTCGATCATCTCCGCATCGAGATCGATGATCGTCACCCCGAATCCCTTGGCCATCAGCATCTGGCCGACGGTCTGGCCGAAGCGGCCGTAACCGACCATGATGACCGGGGTGACGGGCGACTTTTCGGGGCCGTCGAGGTCGGTCCTTTTTTCTTCGTAGCGGTCGAGCGCGCCGGTCAGCCGCATCAGCAGCGGGGTGGTCGCCATCGACAGCACCACTACGGCGCTGAACATCGCCGCTGAATCGGTCGTCATCAATTGCCCTGCCGCCGCCTGCGCGAACAATACGAAGCCAAATTCTCCTGCCTGGCTCAGCAGCAGGCCAAGCCGGATCGACCGGTGCCACGGCACCCGGAAGGCGCGGCTCACCAGCATCAGCACCAGTGCCTTGATCATCACCATCCCGACCGCGATCCCGATCACCGTCAGCGGTCGATTGGCGATCACCGTCAGGTCAAGCAGCATCCCGACCGACAGGAAGAACATGCCTAGCAGCAGCGAGCGGAACGGCTCGATGTCGCTCTCCAGCTCGTGGCGATAGGGGCTCTCGGCCAACATCACCCCGGCCACGAATGCGCCGAGCGCCACCGACAAGCCGAAGAAATGCATCAGCGCCGACACACCGACCACCACGAACAGACCGGCGAAGACGAACAATTCCTGCTCCGCGATCCGTCCGACCAACCGGAACAATGGCCCAAGCAGGTACCGACCGGCAACCACCAGTCCGACCACTGCGGCGATCGTGTAGAGCGCCAGCGTCAGCCCGCTTGGCGCCGACGGATCCGGATTGACCCGCGACAAAGCGGCCACGATCGTGATCAGCGGGACGATGCTCAAATCCTGGAACAGCAGGATCGAAAAGGCGCGTTCGCCACGCGGCGTATTGAGCAATCCGCTTGATCGCAGCATCGGCAACACCTGCGCGGTCGACGACAGCGCCAGCGGCAGGCCGATCGCCAGTGCCGCCTGCCACGACGGCTCGAACACCAAATAAATGAAACCGCTTAGCGCCAGCCCGGTCAGCACGACCTGCGCCAACCCGAGCCCGAAAATGTTCTTGCGAAGCCGCCACAAGCGGCCCGGGTCCAGCTCCAGCCCGACAATGAACAGCAACAGCGCAATGCCGATTTCGGTCAGCCCCGACAATCGTTCGGGCTCCTTGACCAGCCCCAGTGCATAAGGGCCGATAACCGCTCCGCCGACGATGTATCCGAGCGTCGCGCCAAGCTTCAGCTTGCGGAACAACAGGGCGAAGATCAGCCCCGCGCCCAGCAGGATCGCGCTCGCCTCGAGCAAGGCGGTGGTGGCGTGCGCGGTGCTTTGCGGATCGCTCATTTTGCCGCCTCTATTCCGGCCACGAGCGCACGGAATGGCAACAGGATCGCCCCATGCCGCCCGCGCCGGTCGCGCGCCGGATCGAGCAAGAGCAGTCCGGGCCAGGGCTCGTCGCCCTCCCCGTCCAGCCAATGCTCGACTGCGGCCAGTGCGGCAACCGCCTCGACCTTGGACTTGCCCGCACCATGCATTCCAACCAGCGCCGCCGCCGCCTGACCGAACGCGCACGCCTCAACTGCCTGCTCGATTTCCGTGACACGGCCCTCGGCATCGAGCGTCACCCGCATCGCCACGCGGCTGCCGCAGGTCGGGGAGCGGACTGCGGCGACATCGTCCAGCTCATCGAACGATTTTTGATTCGGAATCGACGCGGCGAGGCGAAGGATTTCGCGGGTGTAGAGCGGAAGGGTCACGCTCGCCGCCACGTCGTCCCTCCGGGCCCGTCCTCGACCAGGATTCCGTCGGCTTTAAGCGCATCACGGATGCGATCGGATTCGGCAAAGTCTCGCGCCGCTTTGGCTGCGGTGCGGGCTGCAATCTGTGCATCGATAGTGGTCGAATCACCGTCGCCACGAAACCAATCATCGGACGACATCGTCAGCAGCCCGAGCAAGCCCGCCGATGCCTTCAGCACCGCGCCATCCTCAAGCGCGCCCAATCGAGCGATCGCCAACGGCGTGTTCAGATCATCCGCCATCGCCTCGGCCACGCCCGGATCTATCTCTCCAGGCGCCACGTCACCAGCCTTGCGATACAGTCCGTCGAGCGTCGCCTTCGATTGCGCGATCAAGCTTTCGGTACAAGGCAACGGCGACCGATAATGAGCAGACAGCAAAGCAAACCGCAACGTCTCCCCGCGATGCCCTTCCGCCAGCAGTCGATCAACCGTCACCACATTACCGAGGCTCTTCGACATTTTCTCCGCGCCCATGTCGACGAAGCCGTTATGCACCCAATAGCGCGCCAGTGGTGCGCCATCATGGGCGCAGCGACTTTGGGCGATCTCGTTCTCGTGATGCGGGAAGATCAGGTCGAGGCCGCCGCCGTGGATGTCGATCGTCTCGCCCAGATGCGCCCGGATCATCGCCGAGCATTCGATATGCCAGCCCGGCCGGCCGCGCCCCCACGGACTGTCCCAACCGATCACCCCGTCGGCGCTCGGCTTCCACAGCACGAAGTCGGCCGGGTCGCGCTTGTACGGTGCCACCTCGACCCGCGCGCCGGCCAGCATCGCCTCGCGGTCGCGGCGCGACAGGATGCCGTAGTCAGGATCCGAGGGGACATTGAACAACACATGCCCCTCGGCCGCATAGGCATTGCCGCGCTCGATCAGGGTCGCGATCATCTTTACCATCGGGCCGATTTCGGCGGTCGCATGCGGCGCGATGGTCGGCAGGGCGACTCCAAGCGCGCCCATATCCTCGAGATAGAAGCGCTCATACCGCTCGGTGATCACCGATGGTTCGACCCCTTCCGCCTCAGCCGCAGCAATGATCTTGTCGTCGACGTCGGTCACGTTGCGGGCATAGGTCAGGCTGCCCGCGCCAAATTCATGCTCGATCAGCCGCCGCAGCGTGTCGAACACCACCGCCGGGCGCGCGTTGCCGATGTGGGCGCGGCCGTAAACCGTCGGGCCGCAGACATACATGGTGATCGCCTTGGGATCGGCGGGGACGAAGTCGCGCTTGGTTCGCGCCAGCGTATCGTGGAGCCGGATCATTTCGGCTCGCCGGTCACCTGCGGACGTTGCCTGGTCTCGACCCAGTCGACCACTGCTTTCGAGGTCGCGTTGAGCAGGGGATAGGTGCGTGAGCTGGTCATCCACTCGGGCCGTTCTGCGGTCGGGCCATAGACCATGTCGGTGGCGAGGTGCGCGAGCAGGAAGAACAGGGTCGCGCCGATCAGTCCCTTGACCATGCCAAACCCGCCGCCAAGGATTCGATCGAGCGGGCCAAGGATCGATCGCCGCGCCTTGCCGCCGATCGCGCGGGCGAACAATTTGACCCCAATGTAGCTTGGCAGGAACAGCAAGGCGAAGGCCACCGCCGCAGCGCCGGCCTCGGTCCCGACCGACCCGACCAGTCGCGCTTGCAACGGAGCGTGGAGGAATTTGAGCGCAATGATCGCGACCACCCAGGCGAGCAACGCCAGCACTTCATGTGCGAACCCACGCACGAAGCCGACCAGCGCGCTTCCGGCGAGCAACAGGACAACGAAGATATCGAGCGCGGTCATGACGCTTCCGGCTAGCGGCGGCGACGCTCGAGCGCCAGCCCCCTAACGCCCCAAAATCTTATCGACCAGCCCGCGCAAATTGGTGAAACCCGCAACCTTGATCCCGTCCTCGCCTTTGCTCCCGACCGGCGCCCAAGCTTGCCCGAACCCGAGCTTGGCGGCTTCCTTCAGCCGCAG
>JBKJUB010000085.1:0-11537 GCA_046590765.1 Sphingomicrobium sp.
CGATTGCGGGCGCGGTTGATGGGCGCATTCTTCGCGCACCTTGCAACCCGCGTTGCCTCGGCAGCGGGGCGGCCCGCGGCGTTCGTCATCGCGCTGTCGATCATCATCATCTGGGGCCTGTCGGGACCATTATTCGGCTGGTCCGATACCTGGCAATTGGTGATCAACACCGGGACGACGATCGTCACCTTCCTGATGGTGTTCCTGATCCAGAATGCGCAGAATCGCGACGCGGCGGCGATTCAGGCCAAGCTCGACGAAGTGATCCGGGCGATCGAGGGCGCGCGCAACGAATTCATTGGCATCGAGCATCTGACCGAGGATGACCTCGACCAGATCCGCGGCGACATTGAGGCGGAATTTGGCGAGAAGAGCGTCCGCACCAAAGCGCTCGAGCGGTTGATCAGCCGACGATGATCATCGTGCTCATGCCGAGCATTGAATGACCGAATTTGCCGCAGTGGACCTTGTAGGTGCCGCGCGCGGGGATCAGGTCGATGATCTTGGTCTTGCCCGCATCGACCGAAACTTCGCCGCCATTCGCGCGGCCGGCCAGGATGCGCGAGGCGCGGAAGAACTGGCGGGCCGTGAAATCATGGTTCTTGCCCGCACTGTTGACAAAGATCAGCCGCACCGGGACTCCGCCGGCGAGGTAGATCGGGCCGGGGTTGAAGCGGTAACTGGTGAGCGTGATGGTCGCGCTGGCAACCGGCGGCGCGGCGGGCGCCGGCGCCATCAAGCTTAGGCCGAGCAAGGGGGCTAACAGCAGGCGGTTCATTGGCGACTCCCTTCGGGTTGGCCCGCCAGTGTCGGCTTGCGCAAGCATCGGTGCAAGTGCTTCAACTGTCACGCAGCGCGTCAATGCGAGTCGGTACGAGAAAGTCGGGCTTCGGGGGGAGAGTGACATGGCGCTGACACGGCGGAAATTGCTTGGCGAGCTGGGCCTGCTGAGCGGGGCGGGGGTTAGCCTGGCGGCGATGCAATCGCTCGGGATTGAATCGCCGGCCTCGGCCAAGGCGACGCGCTTCGCCCTGCCCAAAGGAAGCGGCACGGGCAAGCGCGTGGTGGTGCTGGGCGCGGGGATCGCCGGGCTGGTCGCCGCCTATGAGCTGCGCAAGGCGGGCTATGCGGTGACCGTGATCGAGGCGCGCAATCGGGTTGGCGGGCGGGCATGGACGATCCGCGGCAAGGAGCAGGTCGAGCAAATCGATCGACCGTTGCAGCGCGCAAACTTTGGCACTGGGCAATATTTCAATGCCGGTCCGGCGCGTTTGCCGAGCACGCATCATTTGATCCTGAGTTATGCCGCGCGGTTTGGAGTGCCGCTCGAGGTGTTCGTCAATTCGAACCAGTCGGCGGGGTGGGACTTTGGCGGCCATGTCGAGCCGCAGCGGCGGATGCTCAACGACATACGCGGACTGATTGGCGAAATGCTGGCCAAGGCGATCGACGGCCATTCGCTCGACAGTGCGATGCCGGCGCAAGAGCTGAAGGATTTTCGCGAATTTGTCGGGGCTTATTCGGCGCTCGACAAGAAGGGCGCCTACCAAGCCACGATCAGTTCGGGCTACGCCAATTGGCCGGGTGCCTATGACCGTCCGCCGAGCGCGGTTGGGCGATTGGGGATGCGCCAATTGCTGCCCAGTCGCGCGGTCGCCCTACCCTATTTCTTCGAGCAGATCATGGATATGCAGGCGACTATGATGCAGCCGGTCGGCGGGATGGACCGGATCGCCCATGCGTTGTTCGAGCAGGTCAAATCGTCGGTCGTGCTCGGCACCCCGGTCAGCGCCATCCGACGCGAGGGCGACAAGGTGCGGATCGAGCATAAGGGCGGGGTGACCCGCGCCGATTATTGCGTGTGCACGCTCCCTGCGCCGATCCTGGCGCGGATCCCGAGCGACTTTTCGCCGGCCAAGCAGGCGGCGCTGAAGGGCGTGGAATATCTCAAGAGCGCCAAGGTGGCGTTCGAAGCGCCACGGTTCTGGGAACGCGATGACCATATCTATGGCGGGCTGGCGTGGACCGACCGGCTCAACGAAAATGTGATTTACCCATCGCACGGCTTCCATTCGCCGCGCGGGGTGATCGTTGGCGCCTACGTCGCCGGCTGGACTCACGGCGACACGCCGGAGGCGTTCGTCAAGCTGCCGATCGCCGAGCAGATCAGGATCAGCGCGGGATCGATCGAGGCGCTGCACCCGGGCCGGTCGCGCGACCTGCGGTCGCCGCTGGCGATCAACTGGGGCCAGGTCCGGTATAGCGAGGGCGTGGGTGCGACCGGCCGCGATTTTGGCGAGGACAAGCGTGGACCGGCGTATGACGAATTATGCAAGCCCGAGGGGCCGATCGTCTTTGCCGGCGAGCATCTGAGTTACGTCGGGCTGTGGCAGGAAGGATCGGCACTGTCGGCGCACGAGGCAATCAAGCTGGTTCAGCAGATGGCGGTCGGCCAGAAAGTGAGCTGACCCGAAAAGGGCGGCGAGCTTTGACCCGCCGCCCTTCGCGATTCGACACGCGACGCGTTTATGCAGTCATCGAAGCCGGCACCTTGCCGCCATTGGCCGCCAGCTGACGCATGACTTCCTTGTGAAGCCAGATATTCATCTCCGCACTGCCATCCTTGTCACCGGTATATCCCAGTTCGTCGGCCAGCTGCTTGCGATGATCGAGGCTTGAATCGAGCCCGAGCAACTTCATCAGGTCGACGATCGACGACTGATAGTTGAGGTCGGGATTGCCCTTGTTCGCGGACATGTCGTTGAGCACTTGCTCGACATCGACCGGGCCGCTGTCGACCGGGGCAGGCGCGGTAGCTGCCGAATTATCGGCCCCGACCGGAACCTGCGCGGGTTCCGCCTGCGCGGTCTTGTGGCCGAAAATCGCGTCCTTGATCTTGCTGAAAATGCTCATGGTTCAGGCCTCCAGGCCGTGCTTGAGTTGGCTGATCTGGTCGTGGCCCTTGCGGACCGACTGATACGCGCGCTCGACGATGTCGCGGCTTTCAGGGGCGAGATCGTTATTGGCGAGGGCCATCTCAAACTTTTCCTTGAGATAATCTTCGCCGCGCTCGACCTCATTGATGATCGCCTTGTCGTCACGGCCCATCACCGCCGCCTTCAGGTCGAGGAAAGCCTGGTGGGTCTTGCCCAGCACGGTGCCGTCTTCGTCGGGGGTTCCGCCGAGACGACGGACTTCGCCTTGGAGCTCGCCGGCGACGCGTTCGCGCTCGGCGGCATTGTCGCGGAAAATCTGCTGGAACTGGTTGCCCTCGGCATGCTCAGCGGCGTCGCGATAGCCGTTGACGCTATCGTTGAGGGTCGAGGTGAGGGTCTTGAGGATCGTGGTATTTTCGGTTGAGCCTAACATGCGCTTACTCCGCGTAACTATTGTTGATGCCAGTTGAACGCACGGCCAGCGCGAGCGATGCGTAATGGGTCGAAAAAATTTTCGATTTGCGCGCTTGGTTGGGCGCTAACCCGCGATTGCGCTGATCTTGCCGGTGGCGGGTTTCTTGGAGCGGCCCATCGACCAATTGGCCTGCAGCCGGACCTGCGGATTGGGGACGCACCAGATCTCGCCGCCGTCGTCGAGGCCGACCACCCACAACAAGTCGAATTCGGGACCGTAATCGATCACTGCGACCGCGGTGCCATTGCCGCGATCGATAATGTGGAGCGGAAGCGGCGGATCGAGCTGGGTGAAGGCCATGATGCTGAAACGACGATGATCGAAGAGCGGTTCCCTAGTCGGTCAAGCGGCGCTAGCTTGGCAATCCAACATAAGGAGGCTGGCGATGCGGTGGATGGCGATGATCGGGACTGGACTGGCGCTGGCGCTGGCGAGCCCGGTGGCAAGCGCAGGCAAGACGGACGCCGTTGCCGCTGCAGTTGCAGACAGTGCCCATCGATCGGCCGATAACCTCAAACTCGACACCAGCCGCAAGCCGGCCGAAGTGCTCGAGTTCCTCGGGCTCAAGCCGGGCATGCGGGTATCCGATCCGTTTGGCGGCAATTTGTATTGGGCGGAAATCACCATTCCGATCGTCGGGCCCAAGGGCCGCGTGTCGATCTGGGTACCGAGCCAATTCTACGACCAGAAGGGCTATGACAAGTTCACGGCATTCAAGGCGGGGCATCCCAATGCGTGGCTGCGGACCAGCCCGTTCGAAGCGCCCGATTTGCCCGCATCAACCTATGACTTCATGCTGATCAATCTCGATTATCACGACGTCTATTGGGAGAATGCCAAATATGGCGTCGTCAAAATGGACCCCGATGCGTGGCTCAAGGTGATTTACGCAGCGATGAAGCCGGGCGCGGTGGTCGGGGTGATCGACCATGTCGCGAGCCCCGGCGATCCGCGCGTGTCGGTCGAGAAACTGCACCGCATCGACCCGGCGGTGGTCAAGGCCGACTTCAAGCGCGCCGGGTTCAAGCTCGAGGCGGAAAGCAAGATTCTGCGCAATCCGGCTGACGATCATAGCTTGCTGGTGTTCAACCCCGCGATCCGCGGCAAGACCGACCGCTTCATCATGAAATTCCGCAAGCCGCGATGAGCGAGACAGCCGAGGCACAGGCCGCCAAGCCGATCACCGGCGCGCGGGCGATATGGGTATTGCTCGCGCTCGTCGCCGGGCTGATAGTCGGGGCGTTGGCGGCCAAGGCCGGCGATGGCCTGCGCGAGCCAGCGTTGCAGGCGGCGACGATCGTCGGCGGGCTGTGGCTCGATGCGCTCAAGATGACGGTCATCCCGCTGATCGTCGCCTTGCTGGTGACGGGCATCGCGCGCGGTGCCGAGGCGGCGAGTGCGGGGCGCATCGCCGGGCGATCGGTGCTGTGGTTCGTGATCGTGTGCACGGCATCGGCGGTGTTTGGGACGCTGGCGATGGGCGTCTTGCTGAATGTCTTTCCATTGCCGAGCAATGCCGCCGAGGCGTTGCGCGCGGGGCTGGCCGCGCTCGATCCCGCTGCGGCGTCGGCCCCGCTGCCGCAGGTTGCGGACTTTTTCAAATCGATCATCCCCCCCAATGTCGTCGCTGCGGCAGCCGAAGGACAGGTGCTCCAGCTGGTCATATTCGCCTTGTTGTTCGCGCTTGGGCTGACCCGGATCGGCGCGGCCAAGCGCAAGGCGGTCGTGGCGTTCTTCGAGGGCGTCGGCGATGCGTTGCTGGTGGTGATCGGCTGGGTGCTGTGGATCGCGCCGCTGGGGGTGTTCGCCTTGGCCTTTGCGGTTGGCGCTGGGGCAGGGGGCGCGGCGTTTGCGGCGCTGCTGCATTATGTGGTGCTGGTATCGGCGGTCGGAATCCTGGTGACGCTGGCGGCCTATCTGGTCGGGGCGTTGGGACGCGGAGGATTGCCGGCGTTCGCGCGGACGATGATCGGGCCGCAGGCGGTGGCGATATCGACCCAATCGAGCCTGGCGTCGCTGCCTGCCATGCTCGCCGCGATGCGGACGCTGGGGGTGCGCGAGACGGTGGCCGACGTAACTTTGCCGCTGGCAGTGGCTTTGTTCCGCGCGACCGGACCGGCGATGAATGTCGCGGTGGCAATCTATGTCGCGCACTGGATGGGGGTTGAAGTCAGCCTGCCTGGGATGATTGCCGGAACTGCGGTGGCGGCGGTGGCGAGTTATGGCGCGGTCAGCCTGCCGGGTCAGATCAGCTTCTTCACCTCGATCGCGCCGATCGCTTATGCGATGGGGGTGCCGGTGGCGCCGCTGGCGATCTTAATCGCGGTCGAGACGATCCCCGACATCTTCCGCACGCTCGGCAATGTTACCTGGGATGTTGCGGTGACCGGGGCGGTCGATCGCAAGAACGCCGACTAGCGCCCGGCGATGCTCCGCACGCGGTCGGCGTAAAGGCGGCCGACGGGCTGTTCGCTGTGGTCGGACAAGCGGGCGATCCAGCGGCCCGAGGGATTGCGCGAGAAACCGGCGATGAATTCGCGGCGGACGATTGCCGAGCGATGCAGCCGGACAAAGGTCTGCGGATCGAGCCGTTCCTCCAATGCCGCCATCGAGTGGTGGATCAGCCAGCTTCGAGCGCCGACATGGAGCCGCATATAATCACGCTCGGCAGTGATGCGGTCAATATCGCGTGAGGCGATGCGGACCAGCCCTGTGCGATCCGATGCCCAGAATTCTTCGAGGAACGGTGAGACGTCGGCGCTGTCATGCGCCGCTTCCTGTTCGTCGCGATTCTTGAGATGGAGCCGGGCGCGATCGAGCGCGAGGGTGAGCCGCGCGGGTTCGATCGGCTTCATCAGATAATCGACCGCCGCGACTTCGAAAGCGGCAACCGCGAACTGGTCGAACGCGGTGACGAAAATCACAGCCGGCGAGGGGCGGCGGCGGGCGAGCGCGCGGGCGACGTCGATCCCGTCCATCCCGGGCATGGCGATATCGAGCAGCACCGCATCGGGATTAAGCGCTTCGGCCAGTCGGACCGCGCCATCGCCGTCGCTGGCGGTGCCGACCAGGTCGACCCCGGCATTGCGCGCGAGCAGCAACTGGAGCCGCTCGGTGGCGAGCGGCTCGTCATCGGCAATCAGCACGCGGAGTGGCGCGTCATCCATCGAATTTGTCTCGCGGCAAGGTCAGCCGTACTTCGAACCCACCATTATCGAGCGGTCCATAGTCGCAGCTTGCCTCGCCGCCAAAGCGCACCTCGAGCCGCTGGCAGACATTGGCGAGTCCGACCCCGGTGCCTTCGATCCTGTCGCTGTCGCGGCGGCCGCGCGGCTTAGGCTTGCCGCTGCCGCCGCTATTGGTCACTCGAAGCAGCATTTGGTCGTCGCCGAGCGCGGCTGCGGCGATGGTCAGCGTCACCACGTCGACAGTTGGCGAGACCCCATATTTAATCGCATTTTCGACGAGCGGCTGCAGGATCAGCGCGGGGAGCCGGACGGTCTCAAGCTCGGGCGGGACATCGATCGCGACCTTGAGGCGGCTGGGGAAGCGGATCATCTCAATATCGAGATAGAGGCGCTGGAGATCGATCTCCTCCGCCAGCGTGACATCGGCGGTCGGGTTGAGCGACAGGCTGGTGCGGAAGAAGGTCGACAAAGCGAGCAGCATTTCCTCCGCGCGGTCGGTGCGGCCGGTCATGATTAGCGACGATAGCGAGTTCAACGTGTTGAACAGGAAGTGCGGATTGACCTGATAGCGAAGCGCGCGAACCTGCGCGGTCTGGGCGGCGCTTTCGGCATCGGCGGCACGGCGCTGGGCGCGAAGAGCCTGGGTCTGGGCGACTGCGGCGAGGTAAAAGGCGCTCCACGCGGCGAAGAAGAACAACCAGATTACCGCAGCATCGGCGGCGTAGCGAAACTTTTTCGAACTATCGAGCTGGTGCATCTTGGGCATGGTCAGGACAAGCGGCTCGGTCGCGGTCCGCTCGATGCGGATCTTGTTGCCCTTCTCAATGATGATGAAGCCTTCCTGCGCCTGGTAACGGAATTCCTCCCGGCTCTCACGCATCTTGTCCTCGGCGAGCAGCAACAGGCCGGACATCGTGCACGCGGCGACGAATGATGCGAGGCCGGCGACGATCGCCTTGCGCCGGTTACTGCCGTCAAGGCCGCCGAACACGGCGATCGCGGCATAGACCAATATGGTTAGCACCACCCCGATGGCGATGATCACCAATTTGTTCTGAAGCGTCGCGAGCGGGTCGGAGCCGAGCAGGGCGCGGGCGACGACGGTCAACGCGTATATCAGCCAGAAACCAACGATAGTTTTGAGCGCCAGGCGCCAGTCGGCGAAGCGCGATGCAGTGGAAAGTGGAGCAGAAGCCATGCTGGCGACAGTGGCTGGCGTTGCGTCGGCATGCAATCCGCGCCCCGTCGCTTGGCAGAACCAGCGCCGCCGCCGGTCGAACAGTCGGTCCAATAGGTCAAAGGGAACGTGAGCGCCGCAGCAATCGTTTGCTTGACACATTCGAGGGAGGAACAATCACCATGACTGAACGAACCGACACGACGCGCCCCGACGATGCCGGCCAATCGCCCGCGCCGACCCAGCAGAAGCCGCCCGAGCGCGAGCTTGAGTTGAAACTGAAGAAGAACCCCGAAGACCTTGATACCAAGACGGATGTCGGATCGGATCAGTCGATGGACGCGTCCGACCCG
This sequence comes from Sphingomicrobium sp., assembly GCA_046590765.1. Lineage (GTDB taxonomy): Bacteria > Pseudomonadota > Alphaproteobacteria > Sphingomonadales > Sphingomonadaceae > Sphingomicrobium. Next base: position 8,130 of record JBKJUB010000085.1, read on the forward strand.
ATCGCTGCAACCCAGCCGGGCGGCAACGATCCGGTGCCGTCGTCAAGTTTTCCAGAGGGGAAATAATCCGACCGTCACTGATGTGACACCCAGTTGCAATATTCCCACACCCGTCGCCCCAAAGGCGACGGGTAAACTTTTGGTGCTTGCCGCAGGCCCAAGCCTTTGATTCAATGTGAATGGGGGGCGGGATCGTGGTTAAGCATTTTGCAACCACAGCTACTGCATGATCCTTCCCAGGCAAAAGGAGTCGGGTTCATGACGACACGCACCAGTCAGCCAGTCGGCGGAGCGCTGCTGATTGCAGAGCTGAAGGAGTTCGCCAGCTTCCCCAAGGCGACGCAGCGTTACATCCGCCGCTCGCTCGACATCGGTTTCGGCCGCGCCGACCCGATCGACATCTGGGCCCGCGACGAAGGCGAAGCCGCCTCGATCCGCGCGCAGGGCCGGTTCTACAAACAGATTGATCACCTGCGGATGCAAATCCCCGATGATAGCGGGCTCGACATGATCGAACCGTTCATGGGCATGCTGGTCACACTGTCGGCGTTCGACCTGGGCCAGGACCGCCTGCCGAGCTTTGCCGCCTTCCGCTTTCTCTACGAACGGCTGCTCGGCGCGAGTGTCCGGCCGTGGCTGCCTGCGGCGTTCTGCGCCGCAGCCTCGCTGCCGCATCTCCACCCCGATCGCCGCCGGCTGCTGTTGCAGTCGATCAGCGAAAGCGCCGCGACTGCGGCGGGCTGGTCGAACCGCGAGCCGGTGTTCTGGCCCGAGTGGGTCGAGAAGGTCGACGTCGCCGCAGCAGCGTAAGGGCTACAGACGCTCCAACAAATCGGCGGCATATTCGCTCAACGTATCGTCGCGCGCCCCCATGATGACGATCCGGTCGCCGGTGGCGGCCTCGGCGATGAGCGCGTCGCCGATCGCCGCGCGGTCGGCGAGATGCAGCGCGTCGCCGCCGAGCTTGCGGACTTGCTCGACCAGCCAGTCGGCGCCGCGCGCCTTGTCGACCGTCCCACCCTGGTAAACCGGGTCGGGGAGATAAAGGCGGTCGCCATCGCGCAATCCCTCAGCGAAGGTCGCGGCGAGTTCGTCGCCCATCTTGGCGAGCGGGCCGAAGCCGTGCGGCTGGAACATGACGAGCAGACGGCCAGGGTGCGCGGCGAGCGTGGCGAGGCTGGCAGCAATCTTGTCCGGATTATGCGCGAAGTCGTCGATGATGGTGATGCCATTGGCGATGCCGACGATTTCGAGCCGGCGCTTCAATCCCTCGAACCGGCCGAGCGCGGCGGCGGCGTCGGGCAATGCGACCCCGACCGAGACGGCGGCGGCGATCGCGGCGAGTGCGTTGGCGGCGTTGTGGCGTCCGGGGACTTGCAATTCGACGCGGGCGCTGTCGCCATTCGCTTCGACAGTGAACGCGCAGTCATTCGGCCCAAGCTGGAGATCGCGCCCGGTGAACGCCGCCCCGGGACTGTCGAAGCCATAGCCGACGACGTCGCGGACGGTATCGGCCATGGCGCGCGATTCGGGGTCGTCGAGATTGACCACCGCTTTGCCTGCGCGCGACAGGAAGGCGCCGAACAGGCTGCGCAATTCGTCCATCGAATGGTGGTCGAGGCTGACGTTGGTTAGCACCGCGACACTCGGGCGATAGAGCGCGATCGAGCCGTCGCTCTCGTCGACTTCGCTGACGAACAGTTCGGGATCGCCGACCAACGCGCTCGAGAAAGGCGAGGAGGGGGAGACAAAATTCTTCATCACCGCGCCGTTCATCACCGTCGGCTGGCGGTGGCAGGCGTGGAGGATCCAGCCGATCATCCCGGTAACGGTCGACTTGCCGCTGGTGCCGCCGACCGCGACGCTCTTGTGCGCGGCGTTGAGCAAGTCGGCGAGCAATTGCGGGCGCGTGACCCGGTCGAGCCCTAGCGCCACCGCGCGAACGACGTCGGGAATATTCGGTTCGACGGCCGCTGAGGTGACCAGGGTCATGCCGTCGGTCAGGCCGCTGCCGTCCTGCGCGTGGAGCGGGATGCCGAGCGAGCGCAAATAATCGAACTTGGTCGATAGTCGTCCGGCGTCGAGCGAGCGGTCCGACCCGGCAACGCGTGATCCGCGCGCGCGGAGGATGGAGGCCAAAGGCAACATGCCGCTGCCGCCAATGCCGCAGAAGAAATAGGTGGTGGAATTACTCATGCGCGCTGCCCTATGGAGTTGGGACGCGGGTTGCAATTGGGGTGTTAGATGAGAATCGCGATCGTCGCGCCGAGTTGCAGCTTGGATCGGACCGCTGCCGCGAAGGTCGAGGCGATTGCGGCCGTACGGGGCGATTGCGCGCTGGTGATCCATCCGCAGTCTTTCCTCACGGCGGGCCATTTTGCGGGTCCGGATGAAGCGCGGCTGGCGGCACTGCGCGAGGTGATGGCCGATCCCGACATTGATGCGGTGTGGTTCGCGCGCGGCGGTTACGGATCGAACCGGATTGCCGAGGCCGCCGCGAAGGATTTGCCCGATGCGGCGCGGGGCAAGACGTATCTTGGTTACAGCGACGCCGGGTTCCTGCTGGCGGCGTTTCAGAAGGCGGGGCTCGAGGTTGCGCATGGGCCGATGCCGCAGGATGTGCTGCGTGATGGCGGCCAGGCGGCGGTGACCCGCGCGCTTGACTGGATTGTGCAGCGCAGCGACTCAGCGCTCGAGCCGGGGCTCGATGGGCCCGCTTTGGCGTTCAACCTGACCGTGCTGTCGAATTTACTTGGCACCGCGCTTCAACCCGATGTGGAGCATTGCGACCTGCTGGTCGAGGAAGTCAGCGAGCAATATTACCGGATTGACCGTACCATGTTCCATGTCAGCGGCAGTTCGGCCTTACGCGGGGTGCGCAGACTGCGTCTCGGCAGGGTCAGCGATGTGATTGAAAACACACCGGAATTTGAAAGTGAGGAAGAGGCCATCGTGAGCGACTGGTGCGAGCGCCACGAAATCCCCTTCGGCGGGCGGGCCGACATCGGTCATGATGCGGGCAACAAGATCGTCCCGTTTCCGCTCATCCGCCCCTAGGGAATTCCCCTCTCAAGGGGCATTGCAAAGCGCTTTGGATTGCGCTCTATCGACACTCGAACACAACAGGAGGGCCATATGGCAAAAGCAGCAGGCGGGACCGGACGTAAAGCAGGGGGTGGCCTAGCCCGCCCGGTACAGCCGTCGCCCGAACTCGGCGCGATCATCGGCAACAACCCGATGCCGCGCAGCGAAGTGGTGTCGAAGGTGTGGGACCACATTCGCAAGAATAACCTGCAAAACCCTGCCAACAAGCGGGAAATCCTGGCCGACGACAAACTGAAGAAGGTTTTCGGCAAGGATAGCTGCACGATGTTCGAGATGAACAAGCATCTGTCGAACCATCTGAAA
>JBKJUB010000111.1:0-4539 GCA_046590765.1 Sphingomicrobium sp.
CCGCGTGGCGCACCGATGCGCCGTCGAACCTGCTCGAACCCGTCGCGCTCGATGCCGCCGCGCCCGACTGGCCGGTCACCAGCGCCGCCGCGCTGCTGTGCATCAACATGGTCCACATCAGCCCGTGGGCGAGCGCGCTGGGCCTGCTCGACGGAGCCGCGCGACTGAATGCGCCGCTGATCCTCTACGGCCCTTGGCTGGTCGACGGTGAGGAGCCCGCGCCGTCCAACTCGGCGTTCGATCTCGATCTAAGGAGTCGAAATCCGGCGTGGGGACTACGTCTGCTGTCCGATTTCACGGGACAAGCCGCCAAACGAGGCCTCAAACTGCGCGAACTTCGTCCGATGCCAGCCAATAATGTGATGCTTTCGCTAGCGTGAAAACCCACGCGATCCCGAACGCCCAACCGCCGATTACATCGCTCGGCCAATGCACCCCGAGGAAGGGGCGGGTGGCCCCCACCACCCCGCTCAAGGTAATCGCTGCAGTGACCGCCTCAACGCGATATCGCGCCGGCACAACCAGCAACGCAATCGCCAAAAAAGTGATCATCGAATTGGCCGAATGCGCACTCGGAAAACTCAGCGACGACACCCCGACCGGGTAGGGGCCGAACGACGGCCGCGGTCGATCGACCAACAGCTTGAGCAACTCAACCACCAGCCGCCCGCCAAGCACGATCCCGCTGAACACCACCGCCTGCCTCCAGCGCCGTCCGAACGCCAGCACCGCAATGACCGCGACTAAGATCGCGATCATGCCCGGTGCCCCGCCAATATAGGTTAGTGAGATCGCCAGTGAGGTTGCGGCTGGGTTGGCGGCACGACTGGCGGCCAGCGCGTGAATCAAGTTGACGTCAAATGGCGCGTGGGGCCCGCCGAGCCAACCGGCAAGCGCACACACGATGAGCGCAATTGCGGCGATCATCCATGAACGCCGATGGCGAGCGAGGTGAGACATTAAACGAAGCCTTTACTCAAATCGGTTATGCCCTTTGTCATGGACCAGAGTAACAATCCACAGAACCGGCGGTCGCGCCGCTCCCATGTCTTGATGGCAGCGTCGATCGAAGCGGACGGCGTCACGGTTCCAGTCAAGCTTCGCAACCTTTCGACCGAGGGGGCCTTGGTCGAAGGCGATGCATTACCGAGCGTCGGGAGCGCGGTATTATTTCGCAAAAATGAGCTGAAACTAATAGGGCATGTGGCCTGGATTACCGGGCGCCGTGCTGGCGTAGCATTCGAGGCAATGCTCGATCCGGACTCCGTCATGCGCCACGTGCCAACGCCTCGTGCTCTGGCAAAACTGGATTTTCGTCGGCCACGAATCAAGGCTGCAGAACTGTCGCTTGGCGAACGCAAGATCGCCGAAGATTGGATTTTCGGTAAACCTATCCCCTCGATCGACGACTGACGTTCCGGGAAACAGGGTGGCCTAGGCCACTCAGGCGGCGCGCAATTGCTCGCGCATCGCGTGCAGCCAGGCGACCAGGTCGGCCAGCGGCAGCAGCCGGTTGAAGGTCACGCCCAATTGGCCGCCCTCGTTCCAGCGGACCGATGCCGGCTGCGGATCGAGCCCCGGCAGCGACACGACCAAGTCGGTGCCCTTGCTCAGCACGATCGCGGTCTCCAGTTTCAATCCGCCCTGCGACACGTCATTGACCCGCATCCGGTGGACGGTGGCGCCATCGCGGACCGTGGCGTGGCAATTAACCTCAATTCGCGGCATTCGCGGGCGCGGGCCATCCTCGGTGCCCGCCAAGATCTCGAGTACATCGACGGGGGTTTCAAATTCGACTCCCGCGAAAGTTTCGCGAAGCCAGGCGACCGTGCACGGCACAGTGAATCCGGTTTTCAGCTCAATCGTCAGCTTCGTGCCTTCGACCAGCGCGCAATAAGGGCGGATCATCATCCCGCCTTCGGAAATGTTCTTGATCAGGCACAATTGACGGCGGCCATCGACGGTCATCGCGCCGACCCTGAACAAGGTCAGGTGGCGGTCGCCGTCGCGGCGCTCTGGCGGTGCCGGCGCCTTGCTCGACAAGGAGTAAGCCGTGGTATCGACCGGAAGGTCGTCCGTTCCAGTGGTCATCGTTGCTTCGGCCCGCCATCATCCGCTGACCGGAAAATTCCGGACAGGCTGAACGGTAACTTCAATGCGTTACCAGAGTGTTGCGGGTAGCTGCATTGCGGTTCGAGTTGGCGAGCATACGAAATGGTGAGCCCTGCTGGGTTCGAACCAGCGACCTACTGATTAAAAGTCAGTTGCTCTACCGACTGAGCTAAGGGCCCCCGATGTCTGGGTGCGCCGACGCGCTTAGCCAAGCGCGCGCCGCCGGGCAAGGCGTGTGGCGAGATGACGCGCGGTGAGCGGCCCAATCAACCGCCAATCGGGTGCGATTGCTGCCAACGGCCCGATGGCGAATGATCGCTCGGCAAGGCGCGCATGCGGGATTGTGAGACCGGGCGAGTCGAACCGGCCGCCGCTCCACGACAGGATATCAAGGTCGAGCACCCGTGATCCCCAGCGACGACCCGGGCGTCGCCCGAATTCGCGCTCGATCTGCTTGATCGCGGCGAGCAACGCCGGCGGGGCGAAGTGGGTCTCAATCAGCGCGACGGCATTGGCGAAATCGCGCCCCGCGCCGCCATGCGCGGGGTTGAGGATGATCGGCGAGGCGTCAAACAGGCCGAATTCGTGATCTAGGCGGGCGATCGCGGCACCAATCACCCCGGCCGGCCGACCATGTCGACCATGGGGACGGTTCGACCCAATCGCGATGGCATAGAGATGCGTTGCGTCGCTCATCGGCGCTCGCCTAGGCTGCGGCCATGCAATGCGCCACCCCCGCCGACCTCTCGCCGCTGCCCAAGGCCGAAGCGCCGCGCGATTGCCCGTTGTGTCCGCGGTTGGTCGCGTTCCGGGAGGAATGTCGCGCCGAGCACCCTGACTGGTGGAATGCGCCGGTGCCCGCGTTTGGCGATCGGGCGGCCTGGCTGGCGATTATCGGGTTGGCGCCAGGCAAGCATGGCGCGAACCGCACCGGACGGCCGTTCACCGGGGATTATGCGGGGGAATTGCTCTATACGACGCTCGCTAAGTTCGGATTGAGCGCCGGGCATTATGCGGCGGATCCGGGCGATGGGCTTAAACTTCAGGACGCGATCATCCTCAACGCGGTGAAATGCTTGCCGCCGCAAAACAAGACGCTGCCGGTCGAGGAAGCCAATTGCCGCCCATTCCTGATGGAAGCGATCGCCAGCCTGCCCAATCTCACCACCTTCGTAGCTCTCGGCAAGGTCGCCCACGACAGCCTGTGTCGAAGCTTTGGAATGCCGCTCGCCAAGGCCAAGTTTGCGCATGGCGCGGTGCACGACCTACCCGGCGGGCTGCGCCTGATCGATAGCTACCACTGCAGCCGTTACAACCAGAATACGCGGCGGCTCAATGCGGCGATGTTCGAGGCGGTGTTTGCCGCCGCATTAGTGCAACGTGCCTGACGAAGTGCGCACCGAGCGGCTGGTGATGCGCCGCGCGACGATGGCCGACGCGACGGCGATGTTCCGCGTCATGAGCGACACAAAGGCGATGCGTTACTGGTCGTGCCCGCCGCATCAGGCGCTGGCACAGACCGAGGCGTGGGTCCGCAAGATGATCGATGCCGACCCCGCCACTAGCGACGATTACATGGTGACGGTCGACGGCAAGCTGATCGGCAAGCTGGGCGCGTGGCAATTGCCCGAGGTGGGGTTCCTGATCGATCCTGCAGCGTGGGGACGGGGCTATGCCAGCGAAGGACTGGCCGCCTTCATCGCCCACCGTCGCGCGCTCGGATCGACTACTCTCACCGCCGACGTCGATCCGCGCAACGCCTCGTCGCTGAGGCTTCTCGAACGCCACGGCTTCACCGAAACCCACCGCAAAACCCGCACTTTCCAGATTGGCGAGGAATGGGTCGACAGCGTCTATCTGGCGGTGACGCTCTAGATATCTTCTACCAGCCGCCCATAAAGCTCGGGCCGGCGGTCTCTGAAGAATCCGAACGCGGCGCGGTGTTTCTTGGCCGCGGCCAGGTCGACTTCGGCGACCAGCACGCCGGTCTCTTCCGCGCCGAACTCGGCCAATATGTCGCCGCGCTCGTCACAGATGAAACTGTGTCCGTAGAAGCGCTGGCCGCCTTCCACGCCGATGCGGTTCGCGGCGACGATGGGGACGACGTTCGACACCGCGTGGCCGATCATCGCGCGGCGCCACAGGCGGCTGGTGTCGAGATCGGGGTCGTGGGGTTCGGTGCCGATCGCAGTCGGATAGAACAGGATTTCGGCGCCCATCAGCATCATCGATCGCGCGACCTCGGGATACCATTGGTCCCAGCAGATTCCGACGCCGAGCGTGGTGCCAGCGCCTTCCCACACTTTGAACCCGGTGTTGCCGGGGCGGAAATAGAATTTCTCCTCATAGCCGGGGCCGTCGGGAATGTGGCTCTTGCGATACGTGCCGGCGATCTTGCCGTCGGGGCCGACCATCGCGAGCGTGTTG
>JBKJUB010000225.1:0-4916 GCA_046590765.1 Sphingomicrobium sp.
GGCGGTTGGCGTGCATAATGACGATCTGCCGGCTGCGGTGCAGCATTTGACGCTGCCCGAATGGTCCCACCTCAACCGCGCCTGCGCGACGGTTTTCACCGACGCCTATGTCCGCGCGCTCGCCACCCAGACGCCGCGGCTCAAGCTCAGGGCCGATGCCCCGCCACCGCTGAGCCGGGACGATTGTGTGCCGAAGTCGTGAAGGAAATGGCGCACCCGACAGGATTCGAACCTGTGACCCCTGCCTTCGGAGGGCAGTACTCTATCCAGCTGAGCTACGGATGCGTGGCGCCCATCTAGCGGTGGTCCCGCATTGGGGCAACAGGGTCGATTGCAGCGAAAATGGACTCGTGTTGCAGTGCGGTGCTAGGCTTCGCGGCTGCAGCAGGAGCGTATCATGGTGAAGTCGTCGGGCAAGGTCACGATCAAGAAATATGCCAACCGGCGTCTCTACGACACCGAAAGCTCGAGCTACATCACGCTCGATCGATTGGGCGCGATGATCCGCGAAGGCCGCGATTTCGAAGTGATCGATGCCAAGTCGGGCGATGACATCACCCACCAGGTGCTGACCCAAATCATCGTCGAGGAAGAATCGCGCGGCGACGGCGCGACCATGTTGCCAGTCAATTTCCTGCGCCAGCTGATCGGTTTGTACGGCGGCCAGATGCAGCCCGCAGTGCCGCAATATCTCGATGCGGCGATGGACATGTTCAGCAAGAATCAGGCGGCGATGCGCGAGGCGATGGGTAAACCGTTCGGCGGCGCGGCGATGTTCAGTGATCTCGCCAAGCGCAACATGGCGATGTTCGAGGAAGCGGGGCGCGCGTTTGTGCCTGGAGCGGCCGCGAAAACCCAAGCGGATGCAGAACCGCAAAGCGAAGTTGAAAAATTACGCGCCGAGCTGGCCGCGCTGCAGGCGAAGGTCGAGCGACTGGGCAAATGAGGTTCGCGGTGGGTTGATTCCAACGGCGCGAAGTTGCGGAGATTAGCCTGCAAAAATTCTATTACAAGTCTTGTTCTTGTGCGCTGACCCCCACATGTTGTGTTTGCCAATAACACAGCGAAAGGAGGTGATCCGATGTCTCATGGTTCAGCTAAGGGGTCGGTGAAGTTCGTTCGGGAGATATGTTCCTAGCGGGACACCACGGTCTTTCCGGGCTGGAACTCTCCGGCCGCTGACCATGTTTTTGGGGGCAGGCGCCTGCGGGTGCCGGCCCCCATTTACGATGCCGCCCACGAAATGATATCGCAGTCACATTGAGCAAAGCGGAACACATGCGCCGCTGGACCGTCTTTGCGGTGATCTCAATGTAACAGGGAGAGTGGGTTATGGCCAAAGCGACCACCAAGAAATCTTCGACCAGCCGCAAGTCGGCAAGCGCGAAAAGCTCCAACAAAACGACGATGGACAAGATCACCAAGGCAGCGATGAGCCGCGAAATGCTCGCTGCCGGACTGACCGCCGCCGCCGCCGCGATTGCAGCAAGCCCCAAGGCGCGCCGCGCGATCCGCGATGCCGGGCTCGATGCCGCCGACTCCGCAACCAGCGCCGCGACGCAGATGATGGGCAGCGCCTCGAAGCTTGGATCCCTGATTGCCGAAGCCGTCGCCGACGCCGCGCAGCGCCTGCTGTCGGGCAAATGGGTCGACAGCGCGGAGGATGTCGTCAGCAAGGCTGCGGCCAGCGCCAAGAAAGCTGTCGGTCTGAAGTCCGCGCCAGCCAAGCGCAAGGCACCCGCAAAACGCAAGCCGGCGGCCAAGAAGACCAGTGCACGCAAGCCAGCTGCTCGCAAGACCGCGTCGAAGGCTGCGGCCAAGCCACGCTCGACCACCGCCAGGCCGCGCACCGCCGCCAAGCGCAAGCCGGCTGCGAAACGGACCACCAAGGCGGCGGCGCCCAAGGCCTAACGCCTCGACGCTCTGGAATAAGTCCATGCAAGATGCCAAGGGGCGACGATGACATCGTCGCCCCAATTCGCCGTTATCGTGCTCGCCGCCGGGCAGGGTACGCGTATGCGTTCCGACACGCACAAAGTACTCCACCCGATCGCCGGCAAGCCGATGCTGTTGCATCTGCTCGACACCGTCGCGGGCATGGGCGCAGCGCGCCAGGTGGTGGTAGTCGGCAAGGGGCGCGAGCAACTTGAGATCGCGCTTGGCGGGCGCGGGGTGAAGACCGCGCTGCAGGCCGAGCAGAAGGGCACGGCGCATGCGGTGCAGATGGCGCAAGGCGCGCTCGACGGGTTCGACGGATCGGTGCTGATCCTCTACGCCGATACGCCGTTCGTCACCGCCGAGACGCTGCAGCGAATGCTGGCGCGGTTGAGCGAGGCGGATGATCCCGGCGTGGTTGTGATGGCCAGCTCGCCCGATGACGGTAAAGCTTATGGCCGGGTCATCCTGGGAGACGGCGACCTGATCGCCAAGATGGTCGAGTATAAGGATGCGACGCCCGACGAGCGCGCAGTCAAATTGTGCAATTCGGGGATGATGGCGGTGGGGAGCCGCGACCTGTTCGGCTGGCTGGCTGAGGTTGGCAACGACAATGCGGCAGGCGAATATTACCTCCCCGACGTGGTCAACGTCGCCGCGCGATCAGGTCGGCACCCGGTGGCGATCGAGAGCGAACCGTTCGAGACCGCGGGGGTCAACAGCCGGGCCGAGCTGGCACATCTTGAGCTCGACTGGCAACGTCGCCGGCGCGAGGAAGCGCTCGAGCAGGGCGCGACCCTGATCGACCCCGAAAGCGTGTGGTTTTCCGCCGATACCGAGCTTGGCCGCGACTGCACGATCGAGCCGCACGTGGTGTTCGGCCCCGGCGTGAAGATCGCCGACGGGGCGGTGATCCGTGCGTTCAGCCATATCGAGGGCGCGACCATCGCCACCGGCTGCGAAGTCGGGCCGTTTGCGCGGCTTCGCCCCGGCGCGGTGATGGAAGAAGGCGCCAAGGTCGGCAATTTCGTCGAGATGAAGAAAGCCCGGCTGGGCAAGGGCGCCAAGGCCAGTCATCTGTCCTACCTTGGCGACGCGGACATTGGCGATAAAGCCAACATCGGCGCGGGGACCATCACCTGCAATTATGACGGGTTCGGCAAATATCCAACGACCATCGGCGCGGGCGCATTCATCGGATCGAACAGCAGCCTGATCGCGCCAGTGAAGATTGGCGAAGGCGCGATCGTCGGCGCGGGGAGCGTGGTGACCAAGGATGTCGCGGCCGACGAACTCGCCGTGGCACGCGCCAGCCAGCGCGGGATGAAAGGCTGGGCCGCGCGCTTCCGGGCGAGCCAGAAGGCGAAGAAGGACAAAGCGTAAATGTGTGGAATCGTCGGGATTGTCGGGCGGTCGGAGGTGGCGCAGCGGCTATTCGACGGGCTTCGGCGGCTGGAATATCGCGGCTATGATTCGGCCGGGATCGTCACCGTTCAAAATGGCGAATTCGATCGCCGGCGGGCGGAGGGGAAGCTCGACAATCTGAAGCGCGAATTGGCGGCCGATCCGCTCGCTGGCGCGGTCGGGATTGCGCATACCCGCTGGGCAACGCACGGTGCCCCGACGGTGGGCAATGCCCATCCGCATATCGCCGGGCCGGTGGCGCTGGTGCACAACGGGATCATCGAAAATTTCAAGCCGCTGCGCGATGAATTGATCGCTGACGGACGCAGCTTCCTGAGCGAGACCGACAGCGAAGTGGTGGCGCATCTGGTGGCGCGCGAAGTCGAACATGGCGCATCGCCGCAGGCGGCAGTCGCGACGGTGTTGCCGCGGCTCCACGGGGCATTCGCGATCGCGTTCATGTTCAAGGATCATCCCGATTTGATCATCGGCGCGCGGATGGGGGCGCCGCTGACGGTCGGCTATGGCAGTGGCGAGAATTACCTTGGGTCGGACGCATTGGCGCTGGCCGCACTGACCCAGCGGATCGCGTATCTCGACGAGGGCGACTGGGCGGTGGTGCGTGGCGACAAGGTGGAGATTTTCGATCGCGCCAACCAGCGGGTCGAGCGCGCAATCGTTGCCAGTGGCGCATCGGCCGACACGATCACCAAGGGCAATCACGCGCACTTCATGCGCAAGGAGATTTTCGAGCAGCCGATCGTCGTCGCGCAGACTTTGCAAAGCTATGTCCGGCCGTTCGAGGGCGAAGTTGCGCTGCCCGATTTCGGGTTCGATTTGGGCAGCATCGAGCGGGTGACGATCGTCGCCTGCGGGACGTCTTACTATGCCGGGATGGTCGCCAAATATTGGTTTGAGCGGTTTGCGCGGGTCGCGGTCGACATCGATGTCGCGAGCGAGTTTCGTTATCGCGACCCGGTGCTCGAAGCGGGCGGGCTGGCGTTGTTCATCTCGCAATCGGGCGAGACCGCCGACACGCTCGCTGCGCTTCGCCACGCCAAGGACAATGGCCAGACGATCGCGGTGGTGGTCAACGTGCCGACCAGCTCGATGGCGCGCGAAGCCGACCTGCTGCTGCCGACCCACGCCGGGCCCGAAATCGGCGTTGCCTCGACCAAGGCCTTCACCTGCCAGCTGGCGGTGCTCGCCGCGCTTGCTGCCAACCTCGCGCGCGCCAAGGGGCGATTGAGCGCGGATGAGGAGCGCGACATCGTCGAGCATCTTCAGGAGGCGCCCGAGGCGATCAACGATGCGCTCGCCCATGACGAGGACATTGCGGCGATCGCGCCGCTGATCGCCCCGGCGCGCGACGTGCTCTATCTTGGGCGCGGGCCGGATTATCCGATGGCGCTCGAGGGCGCGCTCAAGCTCAAGGAAATCAGCTACATCCATGCCGAGGGCTATGCCGCGGGGGAGATGAAGCATGGGCCAATCGCGTTGATCGACGATGCCGTGCCGGTGATCGTCCTCGCGCCGTCAGGGCCATTGTTCGAGAAAACGGTGAGCAACATGCAGGA
>JBKJUB010000228.1:0-9781 GCA_046590765.1 Sphingomicrobium sp.
CTTTGCGAAGAGCGGCGCGACGCTGGCGGGGGACTGGATGTCGATGCAGTCCGACCTGATGCGTCAGTCGCAGGCGATCGGATCGATCATGATGAGCGGCCGGGTGCCGACCTTCGCCGCCGCCGGCGCGATCATCGACCGCGGCGCACGGATCAACCAGCGCGCCTTGAGCAGCAGCATTCGCGCCCTCAAACCGATCCACGCCGCCGCCACCGCCAACCAGCGGCGGTTGAAGACGCGCTGATCAGGGCTGGCCGCGCCGATCGAGCACCTCGAAATGCGCCGCGCGGTCGTCGAATCGCTTGAGCACGGCGCGGGCCTGCTCGGGAACATGGCTTTGCTCATAATCGTCGCCGACGAAGGCAATGATCGCGGCAAGATCGTCGAACCACATCAAGGTCTGGAATTCGACCTCGTCGTCAATCGAGCGTCGCATCAGGTCGATGTGTGGAAACACCGCGATCTGCCGCGCCTCGATCCCCGGGATCACCGCGCCGCGAACGACCGCCTCATAAGCGTCGGCAGTGTCGGTCGTCGTCCAACCGCGCCATAACCGACAGACGGTCACACGCGCATCGGCATCAGCACGTAGAGCGCGTTCGACTTGTCGTTTTCGCGCAGCAACGTCGGTGCGGCGGCATCGGCGGGGTGGACTTCGACGCTGTCGCCCTCGATCTGGCCGAGGATGTCCATCAGGTAGCGCGCGTTGAAGCCGATCTCGAGATTTTCGTTGGCGTAGTCGCAGGCGAGCTCCTCGGTTGCGAGGCCATTCTCGGGGCTGGTCACCGACAGAGTGACCTTGTCGCGGTCGACCGCCATTTTGACCGCGCGCGTCTTCTCGCTGGCGATGGTGGCGACGCGGTCGACCCCGGCCATGAAGCTCTTCGGGTCGAGCTTCAATAATTTGTCATTCCCGGTCGGGATCACCCGATTGTAATCGGGGAAGGTCCCGTCGATCAGCTTCGAGGTCAGCACCGCATTGCCCAGCCCGAAGCGCACCTTGGTGGGCGAAAGCGACACTTCGACGGTGCCCTCGACCTCGTCGAGCAGCTTGCGCAGCTCGCCGACGCATTTCTTGGGAATGATGATGTCGGGCATATTCTCGGCGCCATCGGGGCGCGGCATGGTGATCCGCGCCAGCCGGTGGCCATCGGTCGCGGCGGCCTTCAACTTGTCGTCGGCGACGTGAAGGAAAATGCCCATCAGATAATAACGCGTCTCCTCGCTCGAAATGGCGAAGCGGGTCTTGTCGATGATCTGGCGCAGGGTAGCGGCGGGAAGCTCGAAGCGGGTCGGCAATTCGCCCTCGGCAATCACCGGGAAATCGTCGCGCGGCAACGTCGACAGGTTGAACCGCGCGCGCCCGGCAACGACCTGCATCTTGCCGTCCGAGGCGCTCAATTCGACCTGGCTGCCCTCGGGGAGCTTGCGGACGATGTCGAAGAAGGTGTGGGCCGAAACGGTAGTCGCGCCGGCCTGCGCGACTTGCGCCGCGACGCTTTCGTCGACCTGCAGATCGAGGTCGGTGGCCATCAGCCGGATCGAGCCATCTTCCTGCGCATCGATCAGCACGTTGGACAGGATCGGGATGGTGTTGCGGCGTTCGACCACCGACTGGACATGGCCCAGTGCCTTCAGGAGAATTGCCCGTTCGATCGTCGCCTTCATGCCGCTTCCCGTTCTTTGCCCCAGGCGGTCCATGTCGACCGGCTGCTAGTTCGCCGGATCGTTATAGCGGGCAGAACGCGCGCCGCCAGAGGGTGGCGGGCGAAAAGCAGCGATTAGTGTCAGACGCTGGCGCTGCTCGCGTGATCATCGTCGGGCAGCGGGGCGCCGAACGCGATGCACACCTCCGCAACCGCTTTTTCCAAGGCATCGATCATGCGCCACTCCGAACAATCCTGAGACATTGCTGGCGGCGTCGATCCAACGATATTGCAACGCTGTACCGGTTAAGCCATTCGACACGCGCCGAGGGCTTTGACCCGCCAGCGACGCTGTGAAGTCCGAAACGGTCCCGATTAGTTCGATTTAGCCGGCATTAGGACGCCGTCGAGGTGATGGACGACACCGTTCGAGCGCTTGTCATCGCTTCCAGCGAGGACCGCTTTGCCCCCTGCCGAATCGGTCAGGACGATCGTGTCGCCCGCCCGAGTTGCAGTCAGCGTACCCCCGCCAAACGTGGCCAGCGTCGCCTTACCATTGCCATTGTCGATCGCCTTGCCAATGTCGGCGACAAGGATCGTCCCGGGCAATATATGCCCGGTGAGAAGCTTGGTCAGCTGCGGTCGACCGTCGGGCTTCATCAAGGTGTCGACCGCGCCCGCAGGAAGCTTGTCGAAGGCAGCGTTGGTCGGGACGAGCACGGTGTATGGGCCCGGACCGGCGAGCGTTGCGCCGAGCCCGGCGGCTTTGACCGCGCCGGCAAACTTGCTGTCGTCGCTGCCGAGGCCGCTGGCGATCGTCGTGTCACCGGCCCCGTCGCGCGCGGATTGCGGCTGGGGTGCCGCCTGATTGTCGGTGTTGGTGTCGCACGCGGCGAGCGCAGCCGCGGAGGCGGCGGCGAAGATGGTCAATGCTAATCGCATGATTTCCTCATTCAGTTGGTCTAGAAAATGGAGTGCGGGGACTCGCCCTGGCGGGCCCCCGCGAATCACATCATTGTCAGACGATCGCGTCGATCACCGCCGAGATGAGGCGGGTCTTCGGATCAACCTGATAAATGTAGCCGTCATTGTAACGATACCAATTGTCAGCCGTGTCGGAATAGCGATCGCGATACTGAAACGGCACGTTGTAGGCGTCGTAACCCTGCGGCAATTGCTGGCCGACACCGAGATCCCCGGCGAGCAAGGCGACGATCGAATCGATCACGCCCGAACCCGCGTTGAGCCTATAGATGGCACCGCCGCCGTAGCGATAATTGTAGCCGCCGGTGTCGGCGTAATAATCGCGATACTGGTACGGCACGTTGTAGAAATTATAGTCACTCGGCCAGGTGTCACCGCGGCCATAATAATCGCCACCGCTGAACAACGGGATGATCCCATCGACCAGATCATTGCTGCGGTTCACCCGATAGATGAAGCCGTCGCCCGAGCGGAAGAAATGGTCGCCGTCATCGCGATACCAGCTGCGATACTGATAGGGCAGCAGGCTGTTGGCGAAATTGTTCTGCAAGCGCGCACCGAGCAGCTTTCTGGCCTGGCCGGGCGGGAGGCAGCCATTATCTTTCTTCGCCAGCCCCGGCGGGCAGCCGTTGCGACCATCGAAATCGCGCGACACCATTCGATCGCCATCCCGGTCACGATTATCGATCACGACCCGATCGTTGCCGCGAAGCTTGGAATCCTTCCAGCGGCCGTCCGAATGTCGAACGTCGGCGCGGCGATCACTGCCTTGACCGCGCATTGCGCGATTGCCGTTGTCGGCCTCGCGCTTGAACTCGCCACCCTTGCCGCGACTATGTTCGATACGCATCGCCTGGCCGCCGTTGCCGCCACCATGACTGGCCTTGATCTGCTGGCCGCCACCCCGATCGCCGCCGCCCCCGCCATTGCCGTGACCATTGCCGCCCTTGTCGGCGTACGCGGGCGCGGCAATTGCCAGCACCGCCGCGCTGGCCGCAAGAATTAGCTTGCTCATGAAAAATCTCCTTCGCCCATCAACATTCGGGGGACAGCAGCGTTCCCCGGTCGTTAATCGGCGAGAAAGATCAGGCTGCGGCGAGGGGCTCGTCGACCCAGTCGCGCGCCAGGCGGCGAACCGCGAACGACATCAATAGCGCAGCGACCAGGTAAAAGCCGACCACTGACAAAGCCGCGTAGCGCAGCGCTTCATCAGCGAAACGGGCTTTGAACATATCCGACAACGCCCCGATCAAGGTCGGACCGGCGCCAAGGCCGATCAGATTGTTGATCAACAGGAAGCTGGCCGAAGCCGTCGCGCGTTGCTCGCGCGCGACGAGATGCTGGACGGCGGTGGTGACCGGACCGAGCCACAGGATATTGAGCGCGTTGGGGATCAGCAGGAACAGCCAGGCGACACTCGCGCTGGGCGACATCAGGCCAATCGCGAACAATGGTGCGGTGATCATCCAGGCGATCATCGGCAGGCGGGCATACCAGCTTTTATTGCCCTGACCGAGGCGATCGGCAAACCAGCCCCCCGCGAAGACGCCTGCCGTTCCCCCGATCAGGTAGAGTGAAGCAAGATATTGGCCGGTCTGGGTCAGCGACAGGTCAAAGCTGCGCATCATCAACGACGGCACCCAAGCAGACAGGCCGTAACCGGCGAGCGAACTGCACGAGGCAGCGAGTGCCATCAGCCAGAAAGCCGGCTTTGCAGCGATGATCGAGAAAGTAGCGGCAAGCTTGGGTTTGGTGGCGTGCGCGTCGGGAATCGCGCGCTTCGGATCGCGCACCAGCCAAAGCATGAACGGGGCAAGGATGATCCCGGCAACGCCCATCACCAGAAATGCCGCGCGCCAATTGATCCACGCCGCGAGATAGGCGCCGATCAGGGTGCCGCCAGCGAGCCCAAGCGGGACGCCGAGCGAGAAGATCGCCAGTGCTCGAGCGCGTCGCTTCGGCGGGAAATAATCGGCGATCAGTGCGTAGGATGGGGCGACTCCGCCGGCTTCACCGACCCCGACCCCAAGGCGGAAGAGGAATAATTGCCCCGAACTGACCGCGGTGCCGCACAGGGCAGTAAACCCGCTCCACACGGTCAGCGCGCCGGCGATCACCCAGCTGCGCCGGGTGCGGTCGGCAAGCATTGCGAGCGGGATTGCGAGCACCGAATAAAGCAGGGCGAAGGCCAGCCCGCTGATCGCGCCGAACTGGGTGTCGCTCAGCTTGAGGTCGGCCTTGATCGGCGCGGCGAGGATGCTGAGCATCGTCCGGTCGAGGAAGTTGAAGATATAGGCCAGCAGCAGGAAAGCGAGCACGATCCGGGGATTGCTAGCGCCACGGTCAGCCTCACGCATGCGCCAATCTCCCTCGGTCACGCCTTACTTGCGGTTGGATGGCACGCGCCGACGATGATTGCCAGCGCTACGCTTACAGCGCGGCCGCGAGCTTGACGAATGCGTCGATGTCGGCGGCGTCATGGTACAGGCCGAGGCCGATCCGGAGCACGTCACCGCGGACATCGGTGATGCAATCCGCAGCCATCAACTGCGCCTGCCACTGTGCCGCGTGCGGCGAGCGGAAGGCGAGGAAGCGAGCATGGGCCGCGTCGTCGAGCGGGTTGAGCAATTCGGCGCTGGCCAGAGGAGTGCCGGCAATCGCGTCCAGCAACTGCGTCTGGAGCCTGGCGACGTGGGCGCTGATGATCGCGGTGGTCAGCCCCTGCCCAGCCAGCATGCGGCGGATGGCGAGGAAGCGGTACAGCGCGGATGGATCGAAGGTGGCGCCCATGAACCGCATCGCATCGTTGGTGTAGCCGACCCCGCCGGGCGGCGCTTTGAGATCGCCGAACTCGGCATACCAGCCGGTAATTGGAGGGCGCGGGCCGAAACCCGGCGGACAATGCATCAGCCCGAGGCCTTCGCCGGCCATGGCATATTTATACCCGCCGGCGAGGAAGAAAGCGGATGCTGCAGCGATTTCCTGGAACGGGGTGTCGAGGGCCATGAAGGCGTGGTAGCCGTCGATCACTACCCACGGTCTCTCGGGACAGCCTATCGCCGCTATCGCGTTGATATTGTTGATGATTTCGCCAGTACCGAACAGCAACTGGCTGACCATGATGAGATCGAAATCACCACTGCTCGCCGCACCGAGGATCTCGCCCGCAGGGATCGTTTTCAGCTCGAGCCAACCATCTTCCGCCCAGCGCGCGAACTGGCGGCGGGCGGAGTGGAATTCGCCGTCGCTGGTCAGCACGCGCAGGCGGCGCGGATCGGCGCGGGGGCAGGCGGCGGCCAGGCGAATGATGAAATCGTGGGTGTTGGCGGCGAACACGATCGCCGACGGATCGCCGCTGCCAAGCTCGTCGGCGACCTCGGCCTGCGCGGCGGGCCACAACTCGCCCATCACCCGGTCCCACTTGCGGTCGGCGAGCCGCGCGGCGTCATTCCAGCATTCGACCTGCCCGTCAAAACTGGCGTCGGGCCACAGATGATGACTGTGCGCGGCCAGATGCAGGCGCGCGGGTGCGGCGCCGAGACTGCGCGAAAACAGATGCTTGAAGCTCATAGATCGGTTCTAAGCGACCAAAGTTCGGGAAAGGCGCGTTTGGTCAGCGTCGATTCGAGGTAAGCCGCGCCGGCCGACCCGCCGGTGCCCATCTTGCCGCCGATGATCCGTGTGACGGTCAGCACATGCTTGTGCCGCCAGCCGGCCAGTGCATCGTCGATATCGACCAGTTTCTCCGCCAGCTGGTACAGATCGAAATGCGTGTCCGAATCGCGATAGACCGCGAGCCAGGAGGCGCGGATCGCATCGGGGGTGGCGATATCGAACCCGGCGCGGGCGAGCGCAGCATTTGCTTGATCCCACAGGCTCGGCTCGGCCAGCGCGGCGCGGAGGCGAACCCCGCCCTCAGTGCCACCCTCGTGAAATTCGAGGAACTTGGGATCCTTGATCCCGAGCCGAAACTCGAGCTCGCGAAACTGCGCCGACTGGAACCCCGACGAGGTGCCCAGCACATGGCGGAAATTGGAATAATCGACCGGGGTCAGCGTCGCCAGCACATCCCACGACATGGTCATCACGGCCTGGATCCGGCTCACCCGGGACAGTGCCTTGTAAGCCTCGGCATAGCGATCCTGCCCGACCAGTCGGGTCGCAAGCGCGACCTCGTGGAGCATCTGCTTGAGCCACAACTCCTTGGTCTGGTGGATGACGATGAACAGCATCTCGTCATGCAAATCACTCAGCGGCGCCTGCGCCCCGAGCAAGTCGGGGAGGTGAAGATAATCGGCATAGGTAATGCCAGCAGGGGTCGCGGTCATGGACCCGGCTTAATCCAAACCGAGCGTCAGAGACAGGGCCGACGTGGCGCGCTTAATTCCCCGGGTTTTGCTGACCCAGTGCGCCCGAGTTGAGGACGCCGATGTTGCCGAACAGTTCGTCGAAGAAGCTGCGCTTGCGGCCAAGCGTCGGGGTTTTGTCGTCGACCGGGTTGATCGCGACGATCTGATCCTTGCCGGTCTGCCCGACCGAGGCGACATTCCCTGCCGCGTCAAAGCGGATGTGGAGCAAGGTCTGATCGGTGACACGAGGGCCGCGGAACGGCGCGGTTTTGGTGTCGCGCGCCAGATAATACCAATCATTGGCATCGAACTGGCCGGTAAAGCTTGGCCGGCCGATCGTCTTGATCACCGAATCCTTATTATCGACCCCGACCTGGATGTTGGTCGCCAGTTCCTTATCGAGCACATAGCCGCGATGCTCGCGAATCCCGGCGCAGCCGATCAGCAAGCCCGCGCTCATCGAGGCTGCCGCCAGCTTGACCCAAATCGACGCCATGAAACGAAACTCCCGTAAATGTGCAGCGCGGCGCTTGTCTTGCCGCCGAGGCGCCTCAATATGCGGAGCGACCCGCGCGGGCAAGTGAGAGACTGCTCTCACCACTGGCCGCCTTAAAGGAAACTGAATGGCCTGGCCCTTTTCCCGCCGCAGCAATGCCTCGAGCGGGGCCGCGCTATATGCGGCGATCGTCGCCGAAATGCGGCGGGCAGACTATTATCGCACTGGCGGCGTGCCCGACACGATGGACGGACGGTTCGCCCTGCTGGCGAGCCTGCTCGCGCTGACCGACATCCGGCTTGGGCAGGGCGGCGCGATTGCGCTGGAGCGGGCGCCAAGGCTGGCCGAATGCTTTATTGCCGACATGGATGTGCAGATGCGCGAGGAAGGCTTTGGCGACCCGTCGCTCGGCAAGCAGGTGCGGATGATGGTCGGATCGCTCGCCAGCCGGGTTGACCGCTGGAAGGGCGCCATCGAGGATGACGGCAACTGGCAAGACGCGACAGTGGCAAGCCTGTATCGTGACGAGCCGCCGAGCGACGCCGAAATAAAGGCTGGCGAGGCGATGCTGCGTGGGTATTGGGCGCGGCTTGAGGGCATCGCCGATGAGGCGTTGGTCGAAGGGAAGATTGCGGTCGAAGGGAAGATTGGGGTCGAAGGGAAGATCGGATGAGTGAGGATTTCAGCTGCCGGATCGCGATCGACCGGGTGCGCGACGGCGAGCGAATCGACTTGGTGGCGAGCGAGGCGGATCAAGCGAGGATCGCCAAGCAGATCGATTTGATCTCGATCGGGCGGCTGGAGGCACATGCTGTACTGGAGCATCGCGGGGCGGGAATTGTTGCACGGGGGCGGATCAAGGCGGCGATCGAGCAGGCCTGCGTCGCCAGCGGCGAGTCGGTACCGGCGTTTGTCGACGAAGCGTTTGAATTACACTTCCAGCCCGAGCCGACGCGGGTACCCGACGAAGAAGTCGAGCTTAGCGGCGATGATCTCGACACGGTATTTCACGATGGCCAGGGGATCGAGCTTGGCGCGGCGATCGCCGACACGCTGGCGGTGAGCATCGAGCCTTACCCGCGCAGCGCCAATGCGGCCGAGGCGCTGCAGCAAGCCGGGGTGCTGAGCGAAGAGCAAGCCGGCCCGTTCGCGGCGCTGGCAGCGCTGAAGGGGAAATTGGGCGAGGAGTAAGCGCAGCGGGGTGAACACCGCCCAAAATCAGGCTATCTGTCGATGCCGCTGACGCTGCGCTTCGAAAAGTCCTGCAGCCGACGGGTCCCCTCGGCGGAATCTTCCCACATCCGGTCCCATTCGCGCTTCGCCATGCAGGTGTTGACCGCTTTCAAGCGGGTGCCGGTGACGGCCAGCTTGCGGCAGATGATCCGGGCGTCTTCGTTCAATTCGAACGCCGTGGGGCGACCCGGCAGCCCGGCCTTGGGCGCGCAATAGCGGGTGGCGCCGTGACAATCATTCCATTTCAGCCATTCCGCCCGGGTCCGGCAAATCTTGATCGCTTCGCTGCGCGAACTCGCGCCGCTCAATTCGCGGCAAATTCGCGACGGCTGGTTTTTCAGCGACGGGGCCGGTCTGAATGCGGGTGCGGAGTCGGTCGACGCGACCATCGCCAGGCTCATTACGACTGCGAGCATCTCATCACTCCCGTGGCTGAGCCGCCTGTATATCGTAAGTCCCTATGCCACCGCAACATTTGACTAAGGTGCGCCAATCCTCAGAACGGAACGTCGTCGTCGAGGTCGGTGTCGAACGCCGCTGGTTGGGGGCGTTGCTGGGGCTTCGATGATCCGCCGCCGCCGCCAAAATCGTCCGAACTGCTCGATCCGCCGCCGTATCCGCCGCCACCGCCGCCGCCTTCACCGCGGGCATCGAGCAGGACCAATTCGCCGCGGAATTTCTGCAGCACCACTTCGGTTGAATAGCGGTCGTTGCCCGACTGGTCTTGCCACTTGCGGGTCTGGATCTGGCCTTCGAGATAGACTTTGCTGCCTTTGCGGAGGTAGCTTTTGGCGACCCGGCCAAGGTTTTCATTGAAAATCGCGACTTGGTGCCATTCGGTCTTTTCCTGGCGATTGCCGTCGCGGTCCTTCCAGGTTTCCGAGGTGGCGACGCGGAGGTTCACCACCTCACCACCATTGGCGAAACTTTTCGATTCGGGATCGGCGCCGAGGTTACCGACCAAAATCACCTTGTTCACGCCCGCCATGCTTATTCTCCCTAACCGAGGCCCGCAGCTACCGCGATCCAATACGTCAATCCAGCCGCGATGTAGGCCAGCACGAACAAATATG
>JBKJUB010000082.1:0-13157 GCA_046590765.1 Sphingomicrobium sp.
TGATCCCGCTAACCCCGGCATCGTGGAGCGCATCCTTCACATCGTCGAGCTTGAACGGCTTGATGATCGCTTCGACCTTTTTCATGATGTCTGCATAAGCTTGCCGCAACGCTGCCGCAATTGATCGCGAAGCGGGGCGACCATGAAAGCGATCATCCTTTCCGCCGGCCAGGGCTCGCGCCTCGGCCATCTGACCGACGACCGGCCCAAATGCCTGATCGAATTCGCCGGGCGAAGCCTGCTCGATTGGCAATTGGACGCGCTTGCCGCCAACGGGATTGACGAGGCGGTGGTGGTCACCGGATTTCGCGACGACCAGATCAAGGCGGTGCTGGCGCGGCGCAGCGGCGGGCCGCATGTCCGCACGGTCTTCAACCCGTTCTTCAAGGTCGCCGACAATCTCGGCTCGCTATACATGGTGCGCGGCGAGTTGGCGGGCGATTGCCTGGTGTGGAACGGCGATACGTTGGTGTCCAAGGCGCTGATGGCGCGGGTGGTGGGCGACGATACGCCGGGAATCTGCGTCACGATCGACCGGAAAGACGCCTATGACGATGACGACATGAAGGTCATCGCCGATGATGATGGTCGGCTGCGCGCGATCGGCAAGCGGATTAGCGCGGGCGTAAACGCCGAATCGATTGGACTGCTGGCATTTCGCTGCGGCGGTGCTGAGCGCTTCGCAGAGGGGATCGACCGCGCGATGCGCACCAGCGAGGGCACGACAATCTGGTATTTGCGGGTGATCCATCACCTCGCTCAGAATGGCGAAGTGCGGACGCTTGATATCAGCGGCGAAGAATGGGGCGAAGTCGATTTTCCCGAGGATATTGAACCCGCGCGCGCGCTCGTCGAACGGTGGGGCGCGGCCAGCAGCTCGGTCGCGACCTAGACACGCAATTTCGCCATTAACCTCGATCACTAAAAGTGGTAACCATCGCGCGGTTGAGGGGAATAGGGGAAATCGCAATGGCATCACTTGCCGAAATGCCTGCCGGCGATAACCGGCGGGTCGATCATCTGTCAGGGACACCGCGGGCGGGCTTTATCGATCGCTGGATCTATGTCTTCACCGCGGCCAGTTTCGTCGCGATCGTGATGGCCGGGTTCATCCCCGACTCGATCATGAAGATCGGCATGGTCGAGGCCGGCCAGCGGCCGCCATTCCCGCTGGTTCTGCACCTCCACGCGGTCCTGATGGGCTCATTCCTGCTGCTGCTGCTGACCCAGACCGTGCTGGTCGCTACTGGCCGAGGCGAACTTCACCGCCGGGTCGGGATTGCGGCGTTCGTGCTTGCGCCCGCCCTCGTCCTGGTCGGCCTGATCCTCGTTCCGACAATGTATCATGAGACATGGACCATGCTGCAAACCGCACCCGCCGCTGCGCGCGCCGAGCTGCAGCAAGTGCTCCTCGTCCGTGAAAACATCATGCTGCTGCAGTTGCGCATCGGCATCCTGTTTTCGCTGTTCTTGTGGATCGCGCTGAGGGCTCGCGGCAAGAATGCCGGAATTCACAAGCGCATGATGTTCCTTGCGACGGCAATGGCGCTGCCCGCGGGGTTCGACCGAATACCTTGGATCCCGACCACCATGCCATTCAGCCCGATGTCGCCAGATTTTTACACGCTTCTTGCCGTGTCGCCGATGTTCGCTTGGGACGTGATCCGCAATCGCAGTGTCCATCCGGCCTATGTGATCTGGCTGGCGATCAACCTGCCGTTTGCCGTCATTGTCCATGGCCTGTGGGACACGCCATGGTGGCATTCGGTCGCCCCGCGGTTGCTGGGCGTCGGCTGAGCTGGATCAGTAAGGCGGTCTGTCGAACCCTTTTGGACTGTTGGTAAACACCTCGTGCCCGTCTTCGGTAATCCCGATCGAATGCTCAAACTGGGCCGATAGCGAGCGGTCGCGGGTGACCGCGGTCCAGCCATCGTCGAGCATCTTGCAGTCCGCACGGCCGATGTTGATCATTGGTTCGACGGTGAAGAACATGCCGGGCTTCAATTCGGGGCCGGTGCCGGGTCGGCCGGCGTGGACGACTTCTGGGCTGTCGTGGAACAGGCGGCCGAGGCCGTGTCCGCAGAAATCGCGGACGATGCCGTAGCGATGCTTTTCGGCATGTTGCTGGATCGCGTGGCTGATATCGCCCAGCCGATTGCCCGGCTTGGCCTGCTCGAGCCCGAGCATCAGGCATTCGTAGGTCACTTCAACCAGTTTGCGCGCTTTCACCGGGACATCGCCGACAAGGTACATGCGGCTGGTGTCGCCGTGCCAGCCGCCGAGGATCGGAGTGACGCCGATGTTGACGATGTCGCCGTCCTTGAGCGCCTTGTCCGACGGGATGCCGTGGCACACGACATGGTTGATCGAGGTGCAGCAGCTCTTGGTGTAGCCGCGATAGCCGAGCGTCGCGGGCACGCCGCCGCCGTCGATCGTCATGCGATGGACGATGTCGTCAATGTCCTGCGTGGTGACGCCCGGGGCGACGAACTTGGTCAGCTCGTCGAGGATGCTGGCGGCGAGCTGGCCCGCGGCGCGCATTCCCGCAAACCCGTCAAGGCCGTGCAGCTTAATGGTGTTCGATCGGACTTCGGTGCGATCTTCGGCGCTGACGGTGATATATTCGGTCATGGCCTTGAGATAGGGTAGGAAGCTGCAAAAGTCGACTGGAGGAAGCGCGTTGAGCAGAGTGTGGACCGCCGCTTTGGTGGTGATCGGCGACGAGATCCTGTCAGGGCGGACGCAGGACAAGAATGTCGCGCAGCTGGCGAGCTGGCTCAATGTGCAGGGCATCCGGCTGACCGAGGTGCGCATCGTGCCCGATGTCGAGGCGGCAATTGTCGAGGCGGTCAATGCCTTGCGGGCGCGCAACGATTATCTGTTCACTACTGGCGGGATCGGGCCGACGCACGATGACATCACCGTCGATGCGATTGCGGTCGCGCTGGGGGTCGGGGTGGTGGTCCATCCGCAAGCCCGCGCGATCCTCGAGCGATATTATGCCGACAAGGGCGGGGTCAATGAAGGACGCCTGCGGATGGCGCGGGTGCCCGAGGGGGCCGAACTGATCCCCAACAAGATGTCGGGCGCGCCTGGGATCCGCGTCGGCAATTTATTCGTCATGGCCGGGGTGCCTCATATTACGGCGGGAATGCTCGATGCGCTGACTGGCACGCTCGAAGGCGGGCGGCCATTGGTGTCGGTGACGATCGGTGCGTTCGCGCCCGAAAGCGAGGTCGCCGAACTGCTGCGGTCTGCGGAGAAGGCCAATGACGGGGTTTCGATCGGCAGTTACCCGTTCTTCAAGGCGGGTAAGGTCGGCGGCAATTTCGTCATTCGGTCGGAGGATCAGGCGCTCGCCCGCCGCGTTGCCGATGACCTCGCGGCGGCGCTCGACGCGGCCGGCTATCCGACGACCGACGGCGGCATCTGATCGAAACCGGCTTTATCCGGCGATCATCCCCCGCTAGGCGGAGCCGCGATGCGGTTGGCCTATACCCAGTCCCCGGCCGACTGGCGGCGCCCCGATGGTCGCCAGCGGTTGCTCGTCATCATCCTGACATTGCTCGCCGAGTTGCTGTTCCTGCTGATGCTGCTCGGGCTTGGCCCGGCGTCATGGAGCGATAGGAAGGACAAATCGCAGCCGACCGAAGTGAGCTTCCTGCCCGACGAGGTAGCAGCGGTGCCCGCCGAGCCGGCGCCCAAGGCGGCAAGCAAGACAGTGCCCAAGCTCAAGCCAGTCGCGCATGTCCCCTTCATCCCCCCAAGCCCGCTCAACAAGTCGCCCTATCTGAAGCTGACCAGCGAGGAGTTTGCAGCGGCGGACATTTCCAAGCTGGGCAGCGCGGGGGGCAAGGGGTCGGCCACGCACGGGGCGTCGTCGGCCAGCGTCGGGGTCGGGCCGGGCGGCGCGACGCTCTACAAAGCCGAATGGTTTCGCCATCCGAGTGACGCCGAACTCAATGGCTACATGACCAAGAATGTCGAGCCGGGATCATGGGCCGAGGTGGCGTGCAAGACGATTGCCGACAATCGGGTGGAAAATTGCCAGGCGCTGGACGAATCACCGCCCGGATCGGGGCTGGCGCGCGCGATCCGGCTGGCGGGGTGGCAATTTCGAATCCGCCCGCCGCGGGTCGACGGCAAGCCACTGGTCGGGACCTGGGTCCTGGTGCATATCGATTTCAAGGGCAGGGCGGAGTGAACGGCTGATGGCACATGTCCTGCTGGGCTGGGAATTGGGCGCCAATCGCGGGCATGCGGTGAAGCTGCGCAGGCTCGGCACGGTCCTTCGCGAGGCCGGGCACGAAGTCAGCTTCGCGATCCAGCGGATTGATGCATTGAGCGATGCAGAGGCCGGCGGATCGCCGGTGTGGCAAGCGCCGGTCACGCCGCGGTTGCTCATTTCGGGATCGCATTCGGGCGGCAATGTGACCCTTGGCCTGGCGGACATTGTCGGCCGCCTGGGGTTTGACGACAGCGGGATCGTCGCTGTTATGGTCGCCGGCTGGCGGCGGCTGATCGGGGTGATCCGCCCTGATGTAGTGGTCGGCGAATATGCACCGTTCCTGCTGCTCACCGCGCGTGGTCACATCCCGTCGATCGCGCTTGGCACTGCGTTCAGCCAGCCGCCGCCGGACATGGACCAGCTGCCGCAACTGGTCGAAGGCGCGGGCGCGGTCGACCAGGATATGGTGCTCGCGGCGATCAATCGCGGCTTGGCGAGCATCGGAACCCCGCCGCTTGAGGCGCTGCCGCGTTTGTTCGAGGCCGACCGGATGATCGCCGAAAGCTTCACCGAGTTCGACCCTTATGCCGCCCTTCGGAAAGAACCGTTGGCCAGCCCTCTGGCGTCGGATTTCGCCGCTCGCGCAGGGTCGGGCGACGAGATATTCGTCTACGCGCCTGAGCGAATCACGGCGGAAGCGCCGTTATGGCGCGGGCTCGCGGCGTCGGGCTTGCCGATCCGGGTCCATCCCCAGCGCGCGCCGCCCGCGGTGCTCGAAGCGCTCGCCGGGCTCGGCTTTGCGGTCGAGCCTGAGCCGGTGGATTTCGCCACCATTGCGGCGCGATCACGGATGGTGGTGTCGCACGGTGGACAGGGGTTCGTCAGTGCGGCGATGGCGGCGGGCCTGCCCCAGGTGGTGTGTCATCACGATCTGGAGAAATTGCTCCACGGCCTTGCAGTCGCGCGCGAGGGGCTCGGCGGGCATGTGTCGCTCACCACGATCGATCCCGCGCCATTCGGTGCCGACCTGGCAGCGCTGTATCGCGATGACGCGCTGGCCGATCGGGCGCGGGCAAAGGCCGACAACGTGCGCGTTCGCGGCCAGCCTGATTATGCAACCTGCGTGGTCGAGGCAGTCGCCGCGCTGGCGTGACGGCTATTCCAATGGCGCGGGCGACACGATAGGCTCCACGCTCCCGAGGGGGCGGGGGCGTCCATGCCAAGCGAAGCCGATCAGCCGACGATCTTCTTGAGCTACGCGCACGCCGACGCCAAGCGTGCGCAGCAACTCGCCTCGGCCCTGACTGCGCGCGGCTACACCGTGTGGTGGGACAACCTCATCGAAGGCGGGGCGCAATTTGCCAAGTCGATCCGCGCCGCACTCGAATCGGCCGATGCGGTGGTCGTCTTATGGTCAAAGGCGTCGATCGAATCCGATTGGGTGGCCGATGAAGCCGCGCAGGGGCGCGACCGCAAGCGGCTGGTTCCATTGTCGCTCGACGGCAGCCTTCCGCCATTGGGTTTCCGCCAATATCAGACGATTGACCTCGCCAGCTGGCGCGGCAAGGCCGTGGCGCCGCAAGTTGATTCGATCGACCGCGCAATCGGCTTGGCGATCGGCGCTTCACCCGGCACGCTTCGCCCGCGATCCACCGCGCATGGGGCAGGGGTTGATCGACGCCAGTCGTTCAAGTTCGCCGGTGCCGCCGCCGTGGTTGCAGCAGGCGGCGGGCTTTACGCCTTTCGCGACCAGTTTTTAGGGCCGTCAGCAAGCGATCGGACGATTGCCGTCTTGCCCTTCAAGAATCTCAGCGGCGATCAGGCCCAGGCCTATCTTTCGGACGGGCTGACCGAAGAAATCCGCGCCGCCTTGACGCGTAATGCCGGGCTGCAGGTGCTCGCCGCAACCAGCTCCAACACCGCCCGCGATCATTCCGAAGGCGCGCCCGCCATCGCCGCCAAGCTGGGCGTTGCCACCCTGCTCGAGGGATCGGTCCAGCGCGCGGGGGATGCGGTTCGCGTGGCGATTGAGTTGACCGACGGCAAGACCGGCTTTTCGATTTGGTCGAAGCGGATCGAGGCCAAACTGACCGACATTTTCGCCTTTCAAAGCGACGTCGCACGCACCGTGTCCAATGCCTTGTCGGTGCGCATGGCGACGCAGGATCCGGCACCGGGCGGCACCCGCAACGTCGCCGCTTATGAGGATTATCTGCGCGGCAAGGCGCTCTACAACCTCGTCAAAGACGAAGCGAGCGACCGCCAGGCCAAGGCTCATTTCGAAAATAGCATTGTCGCCGACCCGAATTTCGCGCTGGCCCACGCCGGCCTGTCGCGATCCTTGGCCTCAATCGCCAGCGTCCACGCCTCGGCAGCGGAAATCAAACCGACCTTTGCCGCCGCGATCGCCGAGGCCCGCAAGGCAGTCGCGTTGGCGCCCAAATTGGCCGAGGCTCACCTCGCGCTCGGCTATGCGATATTCGCCGGCACGTCCGACATCAAAGGCGCGCGCGCCTCCTACGATCTGGCGTACCGCTATGGCCGCGGCAGTGCCGATACC
Organism: Sphingomicrobium sp.; assembly: GCA_046590765.1. GTDB lineage: Bacteria > Pseudomonadota > Alphaproteobacteria > Sphingomonadales > Sphingomonadaceae > Sphingomicrobium. The sequence goes on from JBKJUB010000082.1 coordinate 6,789, forward strand.
TTGCTGGTTTATGCGATCTATTCGGTTCGGGCACGGCGGTCCGCTGCAGCGAGCGAGGCGATCGAACGCGCGGTTGCACTCGATCCGCTCAACCCGCGCACCCACCGCGCGGCGGCCAGCATCGCTTTTGCCGGGCGCAACTATGCCGGCGCGGTGAAGCATTATGAACGCGCGCTCCAGCTCAATCCGACGATGTCGAACGCCAATTCATTTCTCGGCTTGAGTCTGATGGAATTGGGCAAACCGGCCGATGCGCGCAAGGCAATCGAGCGGGAGAGCAGTGCGATGTTCCGGCTGACCGCATTGGCGATCCTGGAATCGCGGCAGAAAAATCAGGCTGCGGCAGAGCGGGCTAATGACGAACTGGTGAGGCAGTTGGGCGACGCCGCAGTCTATCAGCAAGCCGAAGTCATGGCGCAATTCGGGCGGACCGATGCAGCAATCGCCTTGCTTGAGCGAGCCCGCCGGGTGGGGGATGCGGGGCTGATGGGGATCGCCAGCGATCCGTTGCTCGACCCGATTGCCAAGGACCCGCGCTATACCGCGATGATCCGCGACCTCGGCTTCATCTAAGCGGACTATCGCGGATGATTAATCCGTGTCACATTATCCTTGCTCTAGTTAAGCGCAGGGAGATTGATGATGATCGACGCATTAGGCTTTGGCCCAAACGATGACGACGGCGACGATGCCGAGAATAAGAGCATCCCGGATGAGGACAAAGGAAGCGACGACCGCGGCAGCCCCGACGATCATTAAGTCGCGCTAACGCATCTCGCTGATCGACGGATCGGCCGCCATCGCGCGGTCGATCCAGTCGCGAAAATGATCCTGGTCGATGCGCAAATAAACCCCCGCACTCTGCTCGCGATAGCAACCGTGACCCCAGTTCACGACCCCGACGAGCGAAGGCTTGTCGCCCGCCATCTCCATCACCAACGGTCCGCCGCTGTCGCCGGTGCACGTGTCATTGTCAGGCGAGCTCGCGCATAGCTGATAGTCGGTCGTCTCGCCGTCATATTCGGGGAATGAAGCGCAGTCGGCGACGGTCAGATCGACCTGCGTCAAATCGGCTTGGAAACCCTTGCCCTTGCCCTCCTCGGCCTGGCCCCAGCCGGTTGCATAAACCTGCACCCCGGGGGCAAGCGGCGCGCCGTCGTAAAGGTCGATTGGGGCAATTTCCCCGGCATCCTCGACGTTGGTCTCGGAATCGGCGACGAAATGCACCAGCGCAATGTCGTAATAATGTTTGGCGGCGTTGTAATCGGCGTGGCGGACCATCCGATCGATGCGATATGTCGCGCCTTCTTCCAGATCGATCGTCGAGGAGCCGAGCCGCACGCGGTGACCATTGCGGACCCGTTCGGCGTTGATGCAATGCGCGGCGGTCAGCACCCAGCCGTCGGCGATCAAGGTCCCACCGCATTTGTGCGCCACATCCCACGCCTCGCGGGTGCCGAGCTGCGCCGGGGTCCAGTCGGTCGCGCTCGAATAGATTTGCGCCTGCCACGGGACGTTGGTTTCGATGTCGTCCGTGGCAATGGGCGGACCGGGTTCAGCCTGGCCAAGCGCGGCGGACGACAGCAACAAGGAGAGCGCCGCAATCGACCATAATGAACGCATGACGATATCCCCTTTGGCGGTCAGGATATCGCAAAATTCCGACTTTGCACGCATTCACTCCGCTGCGCCGCGCTGCGGGGTGCGCGACAGTGCGACAAGCGTCAGCAGCACGAAGAAGGCCGCGATCGCGAATGGCGCGCCGGGCCAGTGCGGATGACCGGGCGCGGTGAACCAGGCCAGCGCCGGATTATAGGCCAGCGGGGCGAACAATGCGCCAAGTGCGAGCACGCTGCCGCCGATGCCCTGCACCTCGCCTTGCGCATCGGCCGGCACGCGCTTGGACAGCATCGCCGACAGGCTCGGCTGGACCAAAGACTGGATAGCAATCACGACGACGACGATCAACGCCACCGTGCCGCTGCCGATCAGGGCGTACGCGACGAACGCGCAGAACGCGCCGCCAAGCCCGATCTGCGCCGTCCGACGCTCGCCCAACCTTTTCACCGCGCGGCCGGTAACGAATGCCTGGCACAGCGCCATCATTATCCCCACCAGCGCCAGCGAGATGCCGATCATCCGCGCCGACCAGCCGAAATTGGCGATCCCGTAGAACGCCCACACCGATGGGTAGACCATGCTCGCCATCTGCCACAAGAAGTAAGCCAGCACGATGATCGGCAGTCCGGGGATCGAGCGTACCACCGCGATCGCACCGAGCGGGTTGGCGCGCTTCCAGTTGAACGCGCGACGCTTTTCGGGCGGCAGGGTCTCGGGAAACAACAGCAGACCGTAGATGAAATTGGCGGCGGCGATGGCGGCGGCAGCCGCAAATGGCAGGCGCGGACCGAAGCTTGCCAATATCCCGCCGATCGCCGGACCAACCACGAAGCCGATCCCAAATGCGCCACTGATATAGCCGAACAATCGCGCCCGTTCGTCAGGTTCGGTGACGTCGGCCATCGCCGCCGATGCCGGACCATAAGTCGCGCCGAACAGGCCGGCCAGGGCCCGCCCGAGGAAGAACAATGGCAGCGTGTTGGCGAAGCATAATAAGGCGTAATCGATCGCATAGCCGCCAAGCGCACCGAGCAGCACCACCCGCCGCCCGAAGCGGTCGGACAAATTGCCGACCGTCGGCCCGGCGGCGAATTGCACTGCAGCATAGGTCAACGCAAGCCACCCGCCGACCCGAGTCGCGCCTGACAAATCGAGATGACCGACGCGCATCAGCAAGCCGGGCAGGCCGGGAATGATGATCCCGAACCCGATCGCATCGATCAACACGGTGATCAGGATGAACGGGACGACGCGGCGGGCGGGCGGGGTCAAACCTGGGTCGCCCCAGTTGCGCTGAGCGCTCCAGCAAAAAACTGTCCCCCGCATTCGGAAGGTCGCCTCAGCATCGCTGAGCGCTCCACAAAACGACCTGCCCCCGGCAGGTCTTTTCGTGGAGCGGGTGAAGGGAATCGAACCCTCGTCACTTGCTTGGGAAGCAAAAGCTCTACCATTGAGCTACACCCGCCAACTGGCGCGGCGCTCACCTGCCATGCTCGCCGGATGCGGTCAATGTCATGCGTTGACGCTGGTCGGGTCGAACCGGTCGAGCCCCGCTGCCCGGCCGTGCAGCGCGGCGTCGAGTCGGTCGCGGTCGAGCCGCCCTTCCCACCGCGAAACGACGATCGTCGCCACCGCATTGCCGATGAAATTGGTCAGGCTGCGGCATTCGCTCATGAACCGGTCGACGCCCAGGATCAGCGCCATGCCCTCGATCGGCACGCTGGGTACGATCGCCAGCGTCGCGGCCAAGGTGATGAACCCCGCGCCGGTCACTCCAGCGGCTCCCTTCGACGATAGCATCGCGATCCCGAGCAACGCCGCCTGCTGCCCCCATGTGAGGTCGATGCCATAGGCCTGCGCAATGAATAAGGCGGCCAAAGTCAGATAGATGTTGGTCCCGTCGAGGTTGAACGAATAGCCCGCCGGGACGACCAGCCCGACGACCGACTTGGGGCAGCCCGCATCCTCCATTTTCTCGATCAGCGCCGGGAGCGCGCTCTCGCTCGATGAGGTGCCGAGCACGAGCAACAGTTCAGCCTTGAGGTAGGCGATCAGGCGGAAGATCGAAAAACCGCTTGCGCGCGCCACGAGCCCGAGCACGACCAGCACGAAAAACAGGCTGGTGGCGTAGAAGGTGACCACCAGGCCGGCCAGGCTGACGACCGCACCGAGCCCATATTTGCCGATCGTAAAAGCCATCGCCCCGAACGCGCCCAATGGGGCGAGGTGCATCACCAGCCCGACCAATTTGAACACCACGCGGCCGAGATCCTCGAATGCGCCCAGCAGTCGGTCCCCGGGCTTGCCGACCAGGGTCAGCGCCACCCCGAACAGGATCGCCACCAGCAAGGTCTGCAATATATTGCCTGCGGTCAGCGCCGACACCAACGTGTCGGGGATCGCGTCAAGCAGGAAGCCCGACAGGGTCGTGTCATGCGCCTTGGCGGCATAATCGGCGATCTTGCTCGGGTCGGAAGCGGCGGTGGTGACCACCAGCCCGGCGCCCGGCTTGACCACGTTGGCGACGATCAGGCCAAGGATCAACGCGACGGTCGAGAAGGTCAGGAAATACGCCATCGCTTTTAATGCCACGCGCCCGACGGCGGCGAGATCGCGCAAGCCCGCAATGCCGGTGACGATGGTCAGGAAGATCACCGGCGCGATGACCATCTTGACCAATTTGATGAATGCATCGCCGAGCGGTTTGAGCGCCTCGCCGGTCGCGGGCCAAAAATGACCGACCGCAATGCCCAGCGCGATCGCGATCAGCACCTGGACGTAGAGGTGCCGATACCACAGACTGGGAAGGGGCGCTGGAGCGGTCGGTTTGGTGCTAAAGGCCATTCGTCGGTTAGAGCAACCGCCGCCGACTCTCGCAAACAAAAAGGGGGCCGCAAACGAAAACGGCGCCGCCCGAAGGCGACGCCGCTTCGATTGTCTCGAAAGACGTTAGAACGAGATGCTGAGCGACCCCGATACGGTGCGCGGTGCACCGATCTGAGCGAACGGCGGATTGTCGTATACCCCGGACGAATTGAGCGGCTGGCTGAGGTTGCTGCTGAACCCGCCGACATAAAGCTTGTTGAACAAATTGTAGACGTTGAGCTGGAAGTAGGTTTCCTTGAGGCCGATGAACTTCATGTTCAGGCGAGCATCGAGGTTGACCAGCCAGTATGCCGGTGCCTTCGCGCCGAAGATTTGCTGCGGCGATCCGGTAACCGTCGAGGCCAGGTCGACGTCCCCGCGGAAAACAGGGGCATTATTGTCGTAGATGTAGCGCGGACCAGTGCGCTTGGCTGTGATACCGAGGTCGACCGGGCCAATCGTTCCAAGCGCCGAGAAACCATAAGTGTAGGTTGGTGCACCGCCTTCTCGTTTGCCCGACGTGAACGCGCAGCTGCGGGAGGCCTGTGCCTTTCCGGCGAGGGTGGACTGATCGATATTGTCGCACGTGGTGGTGGCCGGAAGAAGACCGAATCCGCCGATCTGGATGTTGTCCTGGATCTTCGAATCATTCCATGCGCCGAAGGTGTAGAGCGTGAACTGCTTGATCGGCGAATACGCGAACGAGCCGTCGATGCCCCACTTGTCCACTGTGCCCAGGTTGCGGAACACGGTGGTGTTGGCTTCCGGATCGAAACTCACCGCCTGCCGGTTCTTGAAGGTTGTTTTCCACACGCCGAGCTGGGCCTGAATCTTGGAGCTACGGAAACGCAGTCCAAGATCGAAACTGTCGGTCTTCTCGGCTTTCGGCTTGGCTTGATCGGATCCCTTGGGGAAGTAGAACGCCGAGTAGAGGTTGTCGGTCGACGGAACTGACAGGCCCTTGGCAAAGTTGCCGAATACGCTGATCTGCGGCGTAATGTCATAGACTAGACCGATATTGGGCAGCGGTTCCGAATATTTCAAAGTCCGCTTTTGCGGCGGGGCGAACCCGGTAATCGCGCCGGTTATCGGATTGACGACGTACGGGTTATTGGCCGCAATGATCGTGTCAATCGCGGCATTCCCGCCCGAGCATTCGACGAACGCGCCAGACGAATTGGACGGCGAACTGGTGAAGCAATTATTGTCTAGACGGCGGGTGAAGAACGGCACGCGCAGGCCAATGTTGACGGTCAGCTTGTCGTTAAAGAATTCGCCGCGATATTCCGCCGATGGCTGCTGGAGGATGGCATAGGACTGGCGATCGCGCTTTTGCAGGATGGTGCCATTGCGGTCCGCGAGGGGATCATTGACTGGGAACACATCGAACGGCTCGCCGTCGCGGTCGACCAGCCCGACCTGACCCGTTTGACGATGGTTGGCGTGATCGAGGGTGTAGTTGAAACGAACGCTGTGATCGTCGTTGATCACCCAACGTAGTCCGGCGATCAGACCGTAACGATAGGTCCGGGTCTGGCTCGGGGCGATGACCGTCACACGGTCGAGCGTGTCGCCATCACCATTAAGGTCGCGGCCGGCGAACGGCGCACCACCGAAATAGCCCGGGACGCACGTCCGGAATGTCGTATTGCCAAGCGCGCACTGAGCGGTCGTCGACGTTGCGCCTTCCGACCCTGGCGGATCGATCGGGTTGATGTCGCGAAGTCCCTCGTTGGCCGTGGTCGTTCCGCCGCCATTGGCTTTCACATATTGAAAGCTCGGTTCGACCGTCAGGGTCAGCGAATCGGTCAGACTGAAGCGCGAGGAGCCCTTGATGTTGCCAGTGTTCGAAGGATTGTAGCGGCGATCGAATTCGGTGCCACA
>JBKJUB010000171.1:0-14747 GCA_046590765.1 Sphingomicrobium sp.
CCGACCGGCACCCGCCGCTTCGACAGCGCGTGCGACATCGCCAAGAGCCTGCTCGTCGCCAAGGGCATTTCCTACGCCAACGCCGCCACGACCGACGGCCAGACCGCGATCCGCATCGGCACCAGCACGCTTCCCGTCACCGGCGGAGAGGCGCTCGACGGCCCCGGACTCAAGGCGCTTAAGACCGCCACCGGCGACAGCTTGAAGGCCCAGCTGACCGCCGCCGGCTATCCCGCCACCGCCGATCCCAAGGCAGTGCATTACCCGACCCTGCTGCTCGTCCTGTTCGGCTTCGTCGTCGCCGCGACCGCGCTCTACGGCCCGCAGGCCGCGGCCTTGGTCGAGATGTTCCCGACCAAAATCCGCTACACCGCGCTGAGCCTGCCCTACCACATCGGCACCGGCTGGGTCGGCGGCTTCCTCCCCGTCACCAGCTTCGCCATCGTCGCCATCACTGGGGATATTTATGCCGGGCTTTGGTATGCCGTGGGCTTCACGGCTTTGTCGGTGGTGATTACGATTTTGTTTCTGAAGGAAACGCGCGGGAAGCCACTGGCGGAGGTCTGAACTTACCATGGCCATAGGCACCATCGGTGGTAAGCTTGGTTGCGCGGCAGGGCCAGTCGTTGCTGTCGGTGCGATGTACTTATCAGTTAGCTGGTTTGCAATTTCAGAGGACACTGGTCCTTGGTATTCTATTGTCGGCTGGCTCTTGCTCGGCATTGCAGTAGCTATTGGGAGCGGCTTGGCAGTCCGCTGGCTTGCAAACCGCCTTATCAAAGCTGACGGCCCCCGCCGCTAGGCAGCCTAGCTCGCGCGCAACTTTCTGAGTTGACCCCTCAAGGCGCCCAATGAATATCGATCGCCTGCTCGGCCTCGGCCAGCACCCTCCCGATCGGCAGCTTTGAGCTCTGCCCGTCGGTGATCGCCTGCTCGAGCAAGTCGCGCTTGTCTTGGCCGGTGATGACGATCGTCACCGTCTTTGCCGCGAGGATCGAGGCGCGGGTCAGGGTCACCCGCGCGACCGGGGCGTCGGCGGGCATCGGGTCGGGCATCACGCCGACCGCGCGGCGCGCCTTGGGGGCGTCGAGCGCGTCAGCCAAGTCGGGTCCGGCGAAGATCGACGCGGTGTGGCCGTCCTCGCCCATCCCCAGCCACACCAGATCGGGCGGCCACGGCAGATCCTGCAGCCGCGCATCCGCCGCGCCGCCAGCCAATTTGTAATCCGCAATCCCGGTCGAAATCGGGAAGACGCGAGCGCCCGTTGGAAGAAACGTCTGCGCGATGGCCCTGATGTTGCTGCGCGGATCGTCGAGCGGGACCAATCGGTCATCGGTCGGGATGATCGTCACTTTCTTCCACGGCAGCGCCGCCTCCGCCAATTTCTTGTAGATCGGCAGCGGCGTCTTTCCCCCGGGAAGCGCGATCAGCGCGCTGCCCCGCGCGTCGAGCGCGCTTTCGATGATGAAGGCGACGTCCCCCGCGACCGCATCGGCCAGCTCGTCCAGCCCGTCATAGTCCCACCATTCGGCTTCGATCATCCGCTCAGTTCCTCTGCTCGTACGCCATTTGCGATGCCACCGGCTGGCCGCGCTGGTTGATCGCGGGCCGATAGACGAACCGCGCCGTTACCAGCGCGCAGGTCGCCCTGTCGATGTCCGGATCGCCGCTTGACCGAAATATCCGGCAATTAGTGACCCAGCCATTGGCCTCGACGGTGAAGATCACGAACGGCGCGGCGCCATTTTGCAATCGCCCGCGAAGCTCGCCCGGATAATCGCGGGTGCGCAAGCTGGGCGAGATCAGGCTGGCGCGGCTGGCCATGCCCGATCCGCCCCCGCCATTGCCATTACCCGCGCCGCCGCTGCCATCGCCGTTGCCAACCCCGCCAGCCCCAGTCCCCGGCCCGACGACGTTGGACGCGCCTTGGGTCGCCTGCACGCCCTGGCGCGGGGTCGGGGAGGCGATGATCGGGCTTGGCGTCGGCAACTCGATGCGCGGCTTGGGCACCACCACCGGGGTCGCCTTGCTCTCGATATTCTTCGCTGAAGCCGCGGCTTCTTTCTTTTGTGGCTTGGGGGTTGGCGGATCGACGATCACCACTGGCGACGGCGGGGGTTCGGGCGAGATGTCGATCAGTTGGGTCAACACGTCCGCCCCCGGCAACCGCGCCACCCCCGACAGGTTGATCAAGGCATAGGCCAATGCCAGATGCACGAGCACCACTGCAGTGACACTGGCGGCGCGTTCGCTGGGGCTCGGGGCGGGTCGATACATTGCCGAACCGAAACGGCCCGATGCCCGCTAGGTTGCCTCAAAACGCCGCCAGTTCGCTCGAATCACCCGTTGCGCCGCATTCGGTTAGGCGCAATTTGTCTTCGTCGCGGCGCGCATTTGTTAACAATCCAGTCATGAATCATTGACTCGGGTTAAATATCGGTAAAAAGTGAGTTTTGGTCCAACGAGGGGGAACTCATGACCACTACCACCGCAAATAACCGCAAGTTTCTTGCATCCGGCGCGATTGTCGTCGCCGTCGCTGCCGCCGCTTATGGCGTTGGGCGAGTCTATCCGCCGATCGGTCCCAGCGAGGGCACGATCGCGCCCGCCGACCGCTATGTCTCGTCGCAGGTCAATGCCGGCGACGTCGGGCTCGGCGATACGGCGGTTCCGCAGCTGATGCAGACCGACGCGTTCGAAGTGATGGTCAAGAACCCGCAATTCCGCGCCATGGCGCAGGATCCGGGCTTCGCTGCACTCGCCGCCAATGCGCAAGTGATGCAGGCGGTTGCCGCCAATCCGGCGGCGTTCGTCAATCTGGCGCGCGATCATGCCGCGTTCCAATCTGCGCTTCGTGCAGCCAATGCGGTTGCGGCCAGTGGCCGGGTCGGTAATGCTCAGGCGCAGGCAGCGGCAGTCATGGCGCAGCATTCAGCCGCGTTCCAGCAATTCTCCAAAGATCCGGCGATGCTGACGTCGATGTCGAAATACCCCAATTTCTATGCGTCGATGGCGGCGCATGGCAAAGTGGCGGCGGCGGTTGCCAATAATCCGGCAGCGTTCGTTCAATATGCAGGCAATGCCAAGGCGTTTCAGGATGCTGCAGCGCGAGCGGCGGCGATGCCGGCGATGAGCAAGGATGCCAGCGCATTTATCGCCTTTGCGGCCGATTCTCGGGCGCAGGCGGCGATTGCCAAGGATTCGCAGGCGTTCGCTGAACTCCGGGTCAACGCGCAGGCGTTCAAGGAATTCTCCCGCGCGGCGCAGGGGATAAACTCGGCGGCGACCCAGGCTGCACTGTCGGCGATGGCCCGCAGCGATGCCGCGTTTAAGGCAGCAGCGCTCGATTCGGCCGCGCTTGTCTCGTCCGCACGGCAGATCCAGGCGTTCGACTCGCAAGGCAGGCTCGCTTCGATGCGCGCGCAGGGCAAGCTTGACGCACAGGCAGTGGCATCGGCGCAAGCCAATCCGCAGGCGTTCTCGCTGATGCTGGCCAATCCCAATGCGTTCGAGAAGCTGGCCTCTCAGCCGGCGGCGATGGGCGCTTTCTCGCGCAACATTGCGGCCATGGGTGCTTTGGCCAAACAGCCAGCGTTCGGGGCGCTGATGCGTAACGCCAACTTCTCGGCGGCGGCGCAAAGCCGGGCCTTCCAGAACGCTATCCAGGCCGGTGCGTTCGACGCACGAGGCACCGGTGATCGCTAAATAGTAAGCATTGCCCGGTGACAACGGGCATCGGTCTTCAAGCCGAAAAGGGGGTCGATGACGGGGGTACGGCGGCTTTATCGCCAGTTGATGATCAGGGGGTCCGTGGCCGCGCTGCTTTCGAGTAGTGCGGCCACAACCGCGTTCGCCCAGCAGACGCCCGAACCGCTTCCTCCGCAACCCGCGACAAGCACCGTCGTCGAGCCGATCGCCGCGCCCGACACCGCGCCGCCGACCGCGCCGCCCGACGATCCGAAAAAGCAGGAGGCCAAGGGCCCCGACCATGTCCCGCCCGATGCCTCGGGGATCGACCTGACCACGCTCGAAACCAAGAACCTCAGCTTGCTATATTTCGATCCGGTGCAGACCTATCTCACGCCCTACATCGCCCGCGCGGTCGAAAATGCGCTCGCCTTCCACAAGCAGAAGTTCAACTGGACGCCGTGGGATCGCACCACCGTTCTGCTCAAGGATTTTGGCGATTACGGCAACGCTGCCGCGCGCTCGTCGCCCAATAATGCGATCCTGCTCGATGTCGCGCCGCTGTCGATCTCGATGGAGACGTTCACCCCGGGCGAACGCTTCTTCACCTTGACCAATCACGAGCTTGCCCATGTCGCGACAATGGACGTGTGGAACGGCAAGGACGCGTACTGGCGGCGGTTTCTGGCGGGCAAGCCAATGGCGGTGCAAGAACATCCCGAATCGATCCTGTGGAATTACCTCGCCACCCCGCGCAACGTCGTCCCGCGCTGGTATCTCGAAGGATCGGCGGTGTTCTTCGAAACCTGGATGGCGGGCGGGCTCGGGCGCGGCCAGGGTGCATTCGACGAAATGGTGTTCCGCGCCAAGGTCCGCGACAACAACAAATTCTACTCCCCGCTGGGCCTCGAATCCGAAGGCACCGCAGTCGACTTCCAGGTCGGGGTCAACGATTATTTGTACGGAACTCGCTTCTTCTCCTGGCTGGCGCTGAAATATGGGCCAGGCAAGGTCGTCGAATGGCTCAGCCGCAATGAAGGAAGCAAGGCGTTTTATGCCGCCCAATTCCGCCAGGTGTACGGCCGCAAGCTGGGCGACGCCTGGACCGAATGGATCGGCTTCGAGCATGACTTCCAGACGGAGCAGCTCGCCAAGCTGTCAGCCTACCCGCTGACCGAAGTTACCCATTTGTCGCCCAAGGGGCTCGGCTCGATCAGTCGCGGCTTCGTCGATCCCAAGACCAACAGCCTTATCGCCGCTTTCCGCTATCCCGGCACGATCGGGTTCGTCGGGCGGATGGACCTTGCCACCGGCGCGCTAACCAAGCTTTCCGAAATCAAGGGAATGATGCTCTACAAAGTGACCAGCATGGCGTACGATCCCGACGCCCGCAAAGCCTATTACACCGAAGATAATTACGCCTTTCGCGACATCATCGAAATTGACATCGACACCGGCAAAAAACGGATGTTGCTCAAGGACGCGCGGATTGGCGACATCGTCTTCAACCCGGTCGACAAGTCGATCTGGGGAATTCGTCACCAGAACGGCTTCGCGACAATCGTCCGGATTCCACAGCCGCTGGCCGGTTTCAACCAGATTCATACCTTCGATTATGGCCAGGTGCCCTTCGATCTCGATCTCTCCCCCGACGGCACCCGGGTTGCGGCGAGCTTTGGCGAAATTGACGGCAAGCAATCGGTCCGCGTGTGGACCACCGAATCGATGCTCAGCGGCGGCGATCTGGAGGAAGTGTCGCGGCTCGACCTGCCGCCATCGACGCCGGAAACTTTTACCTTCACTGCCGACGGCAAGGGCCTAGTCGGAACGGCTTATTATACCGGCGTATCGAACGTCTTCACGTTCGACATTGCGTCGAAGAAATATGACGTCGTCAGCAATGCCGAGACGGGGTTTTTCCGCCCGATGCCGCAGCCCGATGGCAGCATGCTGGTCTACGAATATACCGGCGCCGGCCTGACCCCGTCGAAGATCATCCCACAGAAACGCGACGATCTCGGCACCGTCGAATTTCTCGGCACCAAGCTGGTCAAGGCTCATCCCGAATTGAAACAATGGGGAGTCGGGTCACCTGCCAAGGTCAATCTCGAGCCGCTGATTACCGAGCGTGGCAAATATCGCCCGACCGGGCGGATGAAGCTCGCCGCCGCTTATCCGATCATCGAGGGCTATCAGAGCAAATATTCGCCCGGTTATTATTTCCATTTCGAAGACCCGATGCAGTTCAGCCAGTTCGATGCGACGTTCAGCATCTCGCCTTACGGCAGCCTGCCTTCGGGCGAGCGCTTCCACGCCAGCCTCAAATATAAGACGCTCAACTGGACCGCCGAATATAAGCATAATGGCGCCGACTTTTACGATCTGTTCGGCCCGATCCAGCGCAGCCGAAAGGGCGATGCGTTCATCGTCAGCTGGAACAAGAACAAGATTTACGATCCCCCGCGCCAGCTCGACTTCTTTGGCTCGGCAGCGGCTTATTTCGGGCTCGCGCAACTTCCGTCAGCGCAAAATGTCACCAGTCCGAAGAATGTCTTCTCGGTCGAAGGCGGGGCTAAATATACCAATACCCGCAAGTCACTCGGCGGGGTCGATCACGAAAAGGGCATCGCCTGGCGCGCCATCGGCAGCAGCGACTTCGCCGAGAGCAAGGCCTACCCCAAACTTCAGGTCGGGCTCGACTATGGAGTGCCTTTACCGATCGCCAATGCCTCGGCGTGGATTTACGCCCATGCCGGGATTGCCGGGGGCGACCGGCGAAGCCCGCTGGGCAGCTTTTACTTCGGCTCATTCCGCAACAATTACGTCGATAACCGGCCCGAGAAACGCTACCGCGAAGTGGAGAGCTTCCCGGGGTTCGAAATCGATCAGATCGATGCCCGCCGCTACGCCAAGCTGACCGGCGAGATTAATCTGCCGCCGATCCGCTTTTCCGAAATCGGCACCCCCAGTTTCTACCTTAGCTACGCCCGCCCGGCATTATTCGTCGGCGGCATGCTGACCCGCGATTCGGTCGGCGACAATCATAAATATATGAACCTCGGCGGGCAGGTCGACCTCAACTTCACCGTCGCTGTGCGGCTGCCGATGATCTTCTCGATCGGCGCGGCCGGCGGGTTCGAGGACGGCCATTATCAAAAGACCGAATTGCTCGCCTCGCTCAAAATCCTGTAAGGTGTGCCGATGATCCTTGAGCTCACCAACTGGTCGGTCGCACTGGTCCCGGTCCTCGTCATGCTGATGATGTTCATCTGGCTCGACGTGTTCAAGCTGATGACGACGTGGGAAACGCTCGGCCTGCTCGCGCTCGGCGGGGTCACGGCGGCGGTTGCCTATCCGGTCAGCGGCGTGTTCCTCGACCAGCTTCCGCTCGGTTACTCGAACTACAGCCGCTTCGCCGCACCGTGGGTCGAGGAGTTGATCAAGGGCTTGGCGATCGTCGGATTATTCTACTTCAACCGCATCGGCTTCAAACTCGACGCGGTGATCTCGGGCTTTGCCATTGGCGCTGGCTTTTCGGTGGTCGAGAATATCGTCTATCTGACCCGCTTCCCCGACCTTGCGCCGAGCACCTGGATGGTTCGCGGGCTGGGCACTGCGGTGATGCACGGAACTGCGGTCGCGGTGCTCGCCGCCACCGCGCACGAATTTGCCGAGCGCGAAAATCGCGAAATGGTGGCCGATTTCAACTTCAACCTATTGTGGTTCATCCCCGGCTATCTGGCCGCGGTCGCGATCCACACCGCGTTCAACCAGTTTCCCGACCAGCCAATCTATCCGTTGATCGCTACCCTCGCTGTCGCGCCGTTCCTGATCATGGGGATGTTTCGCTTCGGCGCGGTCGAGGCGCAGCATTGGCTGAGCAAGGAGCGGGAGGTTCACCGCCAGGCGCTCGAAGCCTGGCAATCGGGCGGCTTCCCGGCCGACGGCAGCGGCAAGAAGATCGCCGCTCTAGTCGCTCGATCGGACTCTAAGACGGGCGACAATATCCGCGAATATTGCGAGCAATTGACCTTCCTCGCGTGGACTGCGGAGGATGCGCTTCACGATCAGCTCGACGATATTTCCAAGGTCGAGGTCGAAGCCGGCGCCGCATTCGACCGGCTGGAAGCGCTACGCCAGGCGATCGGCAAGGCGAGCTTCGCCGCGCTCAAGCCGTTGCTCCCGTTCAGCCGCAACGATTATTGGGAAATCTCCGAGCTCGAGGAGCGCCTCAAGGCGAAAAAGGTCAAACCTCGCTAGCATTGGGGCCAAGCACTTGATTCTCCGCCCGCCACGCTATGAATGGCGGCGAAGGAGAGAATCACATGGCCGAAGCCTATATCGTCGAAGCATTGCGCACTGCAGGCGGCAAACGCGGCGGCGCGCTGCGTGACTGGCATCCGGTCGATCTCGGCGCTGCCGTGCTCAATGCCTTGGTCGAGCGGTCGGGGATCGACCCGGCGGCGATCGACGATGTGATTGTCGGCTGCGTCGGCCAAATCGGCGAGCAGAGTTTCCACGTCGGCCGCAACATGGTGCTCGCTTCGAAACTCCCGCAATCGGTCCCCGCGGTGACCATCGACCGCCAGTGCGGCAGCTCCCAGCAATCGGTCCACTTCGCTGCGCAGGCAGTGATGAGCGGGGTCCAAGACATGGTCATTGCCGCCGGCGTCGAATCGATGACCCGCGTGCCGATGGGGCTACCGATCATCCTGCCGATGCAGGCCGGGATCGGGATCGGGCCGTGGCCGCAATCGATCAAGGACCGCTTTGGCGTGACCGAGTTCAGCCAGTTCACCGGGGCCGAGATGATCGCCCGCGACTATGGCTTAACCCGCGACGACCTCGATGCCTTCGCGCTCGATAGCCATCGCAAGGCCGCCGCCGCGACCGCCGCCGGTGCGTTCGACCGCGAGATTGTCGTGCTCGACGTGGCCGACAAGGATGGCAACGCGCAACGCCACGGCCAAGACGAAGGGATCCGCGCCGACGCGTCGCTCGAAGGCCTCGGTGCACTCAAGACCATCACCGCCGACGGGGTGATCACCGCCGGCAACGCCAGCCAGATTTGCGACGGCGCCAGCGGCGTCCTGATCGTTTCCGAACGCGCCTTGAAGGCCCACAATCTCACCCCGATCGCGCGAATCGACACCATGACCGTCACCGCCGGCGACCCGGTGATCATGCTGATGGAGCCGATCCCCGCCACCATGCGCGCGCTCGAACGCTCGGGCCGCACCATAGCCGACATCGACCTCGCCGAAGTCAACGAGGCCTTTGCCCCGGTCCCATTGGCGTGGCTGCGCGACACCGGGGCCGACCCCGCGCGCCTCAACGTCAACGGCGGCGCGATCGCGCTCGGCCACCCCTTGGGCGCAAGCGGTGCCAAGTTGATGGCCACCCTGGTTCACGCGCTGCGCGCCCGCCGCCTGCGCTACGGCCTGCAAACAATGTGCGAAGGCGGCGGAATCGCCAACGCCACAATCATCGAAGCGTTGTAGCGTCGACGCTGCCAGCACCGCGTTTAGCCGCGCATAGAATGAATTTCGCTCCAAATGCATCCAAAACGGTCGCCGCTTTGTAGCTGCCATGACGCGCAACCTGCGTCGACAGGGGGTGAGCGTGGTGCGTGGTCGGACCAAGCCAGGCCGTTGCGATCGGGACGGGAGCAAAGCCGCCGACGGGCTCTACATTATTAGGCGCGGCATCAGCCAAAATTACAATCCGCGCCCGGGGTCGGCGATCGTCTTTCACGACAAACAGCGCAACTTGTGCATCCGCTGGCGGATCGGGGTCGTAACTCTGTTTGCAACGATAATAGCGTTGTAAATCAACGGGGTTTTAGATGCTGAAATATAACAGCGCTGCGCTCGACTACTCAACGCTGCAGTCTTCCGAAACATTCCAGGACGAGATGATCGACGTCATTGTTCGGCCAGACTTTCACCGCGACCAATTGTCCCCTGCCGCAGTTTTTCCCTTTTCGCGCCCCACGCTCGCCAACCCACTGGTCAAGAAACTTGAGCAGTTCGCACGCTTGAATGAGTCCGATATTCACGAACTGGATGCGCTCGTTGCAGCGCCCAAAATGATGCGTGCCGGACAATTCCTGGTCCACGAAAACAGTGTCCTCGATCAAGTTTATCTGATCATCCAGGGAATGGCATGTCGGCACAAATTTTTGCCGGATGGGGAGCGCCAGATCCTCGGCTATCTCATTCCAGGGGATTTGTGTGATATCCACTTCATCACCCTTAGCAAGCCCGACCATAGCGTCGCCTTGTTAAGCGATTCCCAAGTAGTCAAAATTCCCACCCAAAAATTGTGCGAGCTTCTTGCCGGCAATCCGCAGATCGAGCGGGCGCTTTCGCTCGCGGCTTTGAACGAAATTGCCATTTTGCGTGAATGGCTGCTCAATGTGGGTCAGCGCAACGCGCTTCAGAAACTTAGCCATTTCTTTTGTGAGATGAAGCTTCGGCTGGCGCGGATTGACCAGGTCGCCGACGACGGCTCATTCGAGCTGCCGATCAATCAAATGGCACTGGCCGATACCACTGGCCTGACCCCGGTGCACATCAATCGCACGCTGCAGCGCTTGCGCAACGACGGCCTGATCCGGCTTTACCAGCGCCGATTGTTCATCATCGATACCGATCGGCTGGCGGCGATCGCCGGGTTTGACGACAGCTATTTGCAAATCAATCAATGCATGAGGTGAGCGCTCGACGCTTGACTGATGGCTCACCGATCAACCCCACCCCAGTCCGAGCGAGCTGCAGTCCTGACGGCCGCTGTGGTGACGCATCTGCTGATTTTTGCATTGCTCATTTCACTCGGTTCGGCCGTGCCGCGGCCAGCGTCCCGTCCGGGCAATTTATCATTGATTTCGCTCGCTCCGGAAGTTGAGCAAGGCAGACCTCCACCGCCGATATTGCCGAGCAAGATGGCCGATCAGAAGAAAATCACGCCCCAAGACAGCTTTTCCGCCGCGCTCGATCCCACCCCGCTTGGCGCGACGGGCGGATGCGCAATCTTTGATCTCGTCGCGAAATCGCTGACCGCCGAGCCAACCGTCACAGCGGCAATCCTGAGTACCCCGCGCGAAAGTCGCTCGATCGCCGACGCCGTCGTGATCTGGAATGTCGGCTGGAGCGCCAATTCAGGATCGCCCGTCGAGCCGCTTGGGCCGGCACGGGCAGTGATCGAGCAAAGCCTCCGCTCGGTCCCCGACAATTGCCTCGACGAACCGGTTGCCGGACCGCGTCTCATACCGATCCCCGAAGGCGACCGGACAATGTTCCTGGCGATTGGATCGGGCGTTTGGACGTGGCGTGAATTGCTGTCCGTGCCCGACCCGGCGCTGCAGGCTGCGACGATGCCGGACCCGCAGGTCGCCAAATCGCTGTGGGACTGGTTCTGACCGGCCGTATTGCGCTTGGCTAGGCCAGCTTCCTGAACTGCACTTGCGTTACCAGGCGAGCACCGTCTTCCTGACCCAGTTGAACGAACACATCGACCGTCGCCCGAATATAATCGACCAGCTCGGCGCGACCGAGTTCAGTCCCGGCCGAGATTGACATCATCGCCAATTGTTCGATCGCGCCGTCGGCCGAATTGGCATGGACGGTGGTGATCGATCCTGGATGTCCAGTGCCGACCGCGCGCAGCCAGCTGATGGCCTCGGCGCCGCGCACCTCGCCCATGATGATCCGGTCGGGCCGGAGCCGCAGGGCCGCCTCGATAAGGTCTGCCGGGGTGACCGACGCTTCGCCCAACTTACCGCGCACGGCGATCAGCCCGACCGCATTCTGGTGGTGAAGCTGGATTTCGGGCGTGTCCTCGACCAGCACGAACCGCTCGCGGTCCGATGCTTCCTTGAGTAACGCGTTGAGGAAGGTCGTCTTGCCGGTGCCGGTGCCGCCCGAAATGACGATCGTCTGGCGGGTCTGGACAGCCGCCTTGAGGAAGTCGAACGTCCGCCCTTCCCTGAGCAAGGCCGCGAGCATGTCATCGGTCGCGCGGCGCTTGAGCGCCGCCTCGCCGACCCGCGCGAACGCGCCCGCTTCCTCATAATCCGACAGCCGCAGGTCGGGCATGTTGTGCTTGCGAATGGCAACGATCAAATTGCCGCGGGTGGCAGGCGGAGCGCAAATCTGCACCCGCGCGCCATCGGGCAAGGTGGCGGCGAGCAACGGATGCTCGCGATTGATGCCCTGGTCGGTTGAGGCCGCAATCTGCCGCGCCAGGCGCCACAGCGAGGCGTCGTCGAGTGCGGGAACGTCGTGCCGCTCGGTGCCCTCTCGCGTGTCGAGCCAAAGTTCGCCAGGACGGTTGATGTACAAATCGGTGACGTCTCCGCGCCCAAGATAGGCCGCAAGCGGCGCGAGGAACGCATCGAGATAGACTCGCTGCGGCGCGTTCATCGGGCGGGGCCGACGGTTGAGAAGTCAAGATCCCGAGCAACGAAGATGCGCACCGCCGCGCCTTGGCGGGTGGTGATCGTCGGCGGAATATCGGCGCTACCCGCTGCCTGGCCAGCAAGGCTTGTCGCCTCGTTCGCGCTGCCGACGAAGACTGTCGACCCACCGGAACGTGAGGCCGTTAATACGTTGACGCCGGCGCTCAGTACGGTGGTCAGTATCGCGCCGCCGAAGCGTTGCAGGAAGTGGCGGTTAACCTTGCCGCCGATCCCGCCTCGCCCAAGGTCGTCGGTCGCCGGCGAGGCAAGTTCGATCGACACGCCGTCGGGACGGATCAGCCGGGTCCACAACACGAACACGCGCGACGCGCCTTGCGCCACGCCCGACTTATACTGGCCGATTACCCGGCTGCCCGCAGGGATCAGCACCGCCGACCCGTCAAAACTGCGAACGTCGCGCTGGATCATCGCCCGGGCGAATCCGGGCTGGTCGGAATTGAGCGCTGTTTCCATCACCGCCCCGAGCACCGCGCCTTGCGGCACCAGCCGGTCGAGCCCGGTCATCCGCTCGGCCTGGGCGATCTGGACTTCTTCCTTGCCAACGCGCGAGGCGAAGCGCTCGGTGTCGGACAAGTTGCGCTCGGCGGCCGGCCCGGCGACCGGCGCCACCACGGTGGTAGAGGTCGAAACACCGCCCGAATCGCTCCGTATTTCGACCGATCCCGGCATCCGCTGCGGGTCGGCCTGCGCCATGTCGACCACCAACGTCGGCGCGCGTAGCCGCTCGCGCATCGGGTCGGTCGTCACCGGGCGCGTCAATGCCGGCTCGAAGCCGGTCAGCCGGGTCGGCTGGGTTGCCACCAAGGTCACCGGGCCGCTGTTGGGAATCAAGAATCCGCCCGGCACCGGGGCTTGTGCTACCGGCGGGCCGGTCTCCTTGAGCACTGCCGGCGGCGGCGCTGTGCTCAAAGCAGTAAGCGGCGGCAGCACCGAGCCCTGATCCTGCTGCGCCGCGCGCGCAGCGGACAGCCACATAAAGACGCCAAGCCCGAGCGCAACGAAGGTCGTTGCCACCATCGCGACCGGCGTCTTTCCGGCGGCCTGGGCCACCGCCGGGCGCTTGACGATCAATGTTTTACTCATCGCGTTTTCCCGTTGCGGCGGTGACCGTCGCCAATTTCTTGCCGGTGCGCAGGGTGAATCGCGATCCGGTCTGCTGAACCACGATGACCCGCCCGCGGGCCGAGGAATTGACCATCGATTCGTCCTTCCCCGGCCCGCCCGCGAAGATCGCCGGGATCGCTTTCTCCTCCGAAAATTCAAAATAGGTCATCAACCCGTCATCCCACACCCGCGACGGACGAAGCGATTGATCGCCGGTGATTCCGTAAGCGAAGTTGAGCGGCAGCGCTGGCGGCGGCGGCGGCTCCTCAATCGCCTCGACCGTTTCGCGCGGATAATCGAACCGCACCACCCAGGGAATGTTGAGCGCGCGCGGGCGGGTCTCCAGCGAAAAGGCATAGCGCCTTTTATCGGTGACGACCGTCATGTTGGTCGCGGCATTCTTGACCAAAGGCTTGAGGAACAGGTTGCGCGCTTTCTTGTTGGGAGTGACTTGCCACGCCATCGCGTCGCCGATCGAGACATTCTCGATCCGCTCGTCGGCCCCGAATTCGAGCATGATCTGCCAGCCGAGTGCGCCCTGCAGCCGGACCACCTCATCGGGCTGGAACAGCACCGACTGGATGTGCGGATCGGTGCCGATTGATTCGGGCAATCGCGCCGCGGTGAGCAGCAAAAGCGCTGCTGGCAGAAACAATGCGCGCCTCACGGGGTGAATCCCTCAGCGTCGCGGCGATAGCGGGTGACCTGAAAACCGAGCGGATTGTCGAACCGGTCGGACGGCTGCAGCGGCCGGCCGTTGAAGCCGAAACTAACTGCGGCGACGTTATTGGTGTCCTGCCCGCTGGCCGCGCCGATCGCCCGGCGGCTCGCGGTATAGCGAACCAGCCCGGCGCCGTCCCCGATCAGCGATACGCTTCGAATGCGGATCGAAACGGTGTCGCCGCGACCCAGCAAATTGAGTGGACTTTGCGGATTGCTCGCCGCCATTTCGGCGACATAAGCTGTCGCGACCGGCCGTGCCGACATGATTTGTACCCGGCGATATTGCAGCGCCAGGTCGGTTGCGTCGAATGTCTCGCGGGCCACGACATAGCCAGCCAGCTGGGCCTGGATGACGGCTTCATTCTGCGTCAGTTTGCCATCCGACACGCCCATCGCCGGTTCGACCGCACCGGTCTGTCGGTCGACCGTCAATACG
The DNA here is from genome assembly GCA_046590765.1 of Sphingomicrobium sp. Taxonomy (GTDB): domain Bacteria; phylum Pseudomonadota; class Alphaproteobacteria; order Sphingomonadales; family Sphingomonadaceae; genus Sphingomicrobium. The sequence goes on from JBKJUB010000171.1 coordinate 14,430, forward strand.
TAGGGCTGGACCGTCTTGAGCGGCACCAGCAACAGCAATGTCAACGCCAGCAGCAAGGCGATAACCGCCGCCCCAGCCGCTACCCGCCATGCGATTCGTGTTTCGCGGGCAGTCGATTGCGCCTGCCCGGCCGACCAGCTGCGCGCAGCGGCATAATAATCTTCGCGCGAATTGTGATTGTCGCTCATAAGTCTCTCCGTGCCGCAGCGCGCGATCGGCGCGGCGCGCTTCGCATTCGCGTGTTTCTGGCCATGATCGGCAGCGTGGTGATTGAATTGGACGGCTGGCTACTGCCACTGTCACGCGATTTGGCGCTGG
>JBKJUB010000074.1:0-3599 GCA_046590765.1 Sphingomicrobium sp.
CGAGCAGGATGATCGCGAGGTCGGCAGTCGACGCACCGGTCACCATGTTGCGGGTATATTGCTCGTGGCCCGGGCAATCGGCGACGATGAAGCTGCGTTTGGGCGTCGCGAAATAACGGTAGGCAACGTCGATCGTGATGCCCTGCTCGCGCTCGGCGGTGAGGCCGTCGACCAGCAAGGCGAAATCGATCTGGTCGCCGCGCGTGCCGACTGCCTTGGAGTCGGTTTCGAGCGAACTCATTTGGTCATCGAGCACCGACTTGCTGTCGTAGAGCAAGCGCCCGATCAGCGTCGATTTGCCGTCGTCGACGCTGCCGCAGGTGATGAAGCGGAGCTGGGTTTTATTGTCGGAAGGCGGGGGCATCAGAAATAACCCTCCTTCTTCTTGCGCTCCATCGAGCCCGCGCCGTCATGGTCGATCGCCCGACCCTGCCGCTCGCTGCTGGTCGAAGCCCGCATTTCGGCGATGATCTCGGCCAAGGTGGTGGCGCTGCTCTCGACCGCGCCGGTCAGTGGATAGCAGCCCAAGGTACGGAAGCGGACAATGCGCTCGACCGGGGTTTCGCCGTTGAGCGGGAAGCGGTCGTCGTCGACCATCAGGATCAAGCCGTCGCGGATCACCGTCGGGCGCGGCGCGGCGAAATAGAGCGGGACGACCGGAATATCCTCGCGTTCGATGTAGCGCCACACGTCGAGTTCGGTCCAGTTGGACAGCGGGAAGACGCGGATGCTCTCCCCCTTCGCAATCCGCGCATTGTAGAGATTCCACAATTCGGGGCGCTGGGTCTTGGGGTCCCAGCCGTGCGACCCTGATCGGAACGAGAAGATGCGTTCCTTGGCGCGGCTTTTTTCCTCGTCGCGCCGCGCCCCGCCGAACGCCGCGTCATAGCCGCCCGCGTCAAACGCCTGCTTCAGCCCGACGGTCTTCCACAAATCGGTATGCAGCGCCGCATGATCGAACGGGTTGATCCCGCGCGCCTTGGCGTCGGCATTGGTATGAACGATCAGCTCCATCCCGCTGTCCGCCGCCACGCGGTCGCGAAGATCGTACATCGCGCGGAATTTCCAGGTCGTATCGACATGGAGCAAGGGGAATGGCGGAGGCGAGGGGAAGAACGCCTTTTTCGCCAGATGCAGCATCACCGCGCTGTCCTTGCCGATCGAATAAAGCATCACCGGGCGCGCCGCCTCGGCCACCACTTCACGCAGGATGTGGAGGCTTTCGGCCTCGAGCCGGTCGAGATCGGTCAGCGCGGTCATGCGGTCAATTATGCTCGGCGATAAAGCGCATCAGTTCGGCCAGGGTCGATTCCATCTGGTCCTGCATCTGGGTGACCAGTTCGTTCTCGCGCATGCCCTCATGGTCGAGCGGCTTGGAGTAAGAGTCGGAGAAGGCCTTGAGATCGTCGGCGTCGAAAAGTCCGCGCGCGACGAGCTTGGCGAGGATTACCAGCAAGCCGTTGGTGTTGGCGATATTGCCCGCGACCAACGCCTCATCGACCATCGACAATTCGGGCGGGATTTTGGTGTCAGCGGTTTCCGTATCAGGGTCGGTCATGCGCCGCACTGTGGCGCAAATCTTTCAACCTGCAAAGTCGCCAAGCGCTGCCCAGGAGTGCAATTTCTCGGCGAACGGGCGAGTGAAGGCGGCACTGGACGAGGGCAGGTCGATCAGGATGAGAGCGGGTGCGTCGCCAAGCGCGCGGCGACCGATTTTGGCGGCGGTCTGGCCGTTAAACGCAATCGCCTGAAGGCCGGGGTGGGTGTTGACGAACTCGGCGAGCGGGTTGGCGCGGGCGTCGCGGATCGCGGTGTCGAGGCTTCCGGCGCGGGTGGCATCGGCAACCACGTCCCACAACGCGATCCGCCGCTGGGCTAGCCGCACGAGCCGGTCGTCATAATCGAGCGCCGCAAGCTGCTCCCCGATTGCGTCGCCGAGCAAGCGCCAGAACTGGTTGGTCGGATGGACATAATAACGCTGCGCCGCGAGGCTCGCGTCGCCGGGCAGGCTGCCGAGGATCAGCAATTGGGCGTCGTCCGACCCGACCGGGGCCATTGACTGCTTGATGTGCATGCGCGCCCTCCTTTGCGTTGGCCGTTCATCCCGCTAAGACCCCGGCGATGGAGCCCGCCGACCTGCGCATCGCCCTGTTCTCGGGCAATTACAATTATGTCCGCGACGGGGCCAACCAGGCATTGAACCGGCTGGTCGGCTATTTGCTTGAGCAGGGTGCGCATGTGCGGGTTTATTCGCCGGTGCGGGACAAGCCGGCCTTCCCGCCAACCGGAGACTTGGTCAACGTCCCGTCGGTGCCGATTCCGCGTCGGCCCGAATATCGCATTCCGTCGTCATTGAGCGCCGCGGTGCGCGCCGACCTGGAGGCGTTCGCGCCCAATATCGTCCACGTTTCAAGCCCCGACGTGGTCGCCCATCGCGCGGTGACCTGGGCTCGGGCCAAGGGCATCCCGGTGGTGGCATCGGTCCACACCAGGTTCGAGACCTATTTGCAATATTATGGCTTGAGCTGGCTTGAGCCAACCTTTCGCGCGATCTTGCGACGTTTCTATCGACGCTGCGACGCAATCGTCGCGCCCGCCGAATCGACCGCCGCGGTGCTCTATGCCCAGCGGATGAGCCGCGACATTTCGATCTGGGGTCGCGGCATCGACCGCGACCAATTCAATCCCGATCGGCGAAGTATGGAGTGGCGGCGCGCGCGCGGCATCGGCGATGACGAAATGCTGGTCGCCTTCCTCGGCCGAATCGTGATGGAAAAAGGACTCGACGTGTTCGTCGAGGCGATCGACGCCGCCGTCAAGCGCGGGGTTGCCCACCGCGTGCTGGTGATCGGCGAGGGGCCGGCACGCGGCTGGTTCGAGCAGAATCTGCCCGCCAACGCGGTGTTCGTCGGCCAGCAGACCGGCGACGATCTCGCGGTCGCCTTGGCCAGCGCCGACGTGTTCCTCAATCCCTCGATCACCGAGGCGTTTGGCAATGTCACGCAGGAAGCGATGGCGTGCGGCTTGCCGGTGGTCGCTGCCTTGGCCACCGGGGCGACGAGCCTGGTGCGCGACGGGGTGACCGGCATATTGGTCGATCCGCTTGAGCCGGACCAATATGGTGAGGCGCTGGCGCGGTATGCGGCAGACCCGGCATTACGCGCCAAGCACGGCGCCGCTGGCCTCGACTTTGCCAAGACCCGCGACTGGGACGCGATCAACGCCGATGTGATGAAACTCTACACCCGCGTGATCGAGCGCCGCGCCCGGATGGATGGCCTTTATGGGAAAAGGTGGTTGCCGATTTAGTCCAGCCGTTCGATCTTCTTCGCCGCTTCGTCGAGGATGTCGACGACGTCCTTGAGCAGATCATCGTTCCAGCCGTCCCGCGACACGCGGTTTTTGAGTGCGTGCATCATGTTGCCGATGGCGCGGCCGATTTCGGGGCGTTGCTCGGTCCTGGCCTGGTTCATCGCGGTCAGCCGCTCGATCAACCGGTCGGCCTCCTCCTGATTGTCGGCGAGGTAGGCGCGGCCTTCGTCGGTCGCATCGAACGTGCGCTTGGAATCGGGCGAGTGGGTTTCGCTGACGAACCCTTC
>JBKJUB010000040.1:0-21333 GCA_046590765.1 Sphingomicrobium sp.
GAGCCACCACAATGTCGGCGGGCTGCCCGAGCGGATGAACATGCGTTTGGTCGAGCCGCTGCGCGAATTGTTCAAGGATGAAGTGCGCGCCCTGGGCCGCGAACTGGGGCTCGACGAGGCGTTCGTCGGGCGGCATCCGTTCCCCGGGCCGGGCCTCGCGATCCGCATCCCCGGCGAGGTCAGCAAGGACCGCTGCGACATCTTGCGCAAGGCCGACGCAGTCTATCTCGACGAGATCCGCAAGGCTGGATTGTACGACGCCATCTGGCAGGCGTTTGCGGTGCTGCTGCCGGTGCGGACCGTCGGGGTGATGGGCGATTACCGGACCTACGACTTCGTTTGCGGATTGCGCGCGGTGACCAGCGTCGATGGCATGACGGCGGATGTCTATCCGTTCGACAGCGCGTTCCTCAGCGGCTGCGCGACGCGGATCATCAACGAAGTCAAAGGCATCAACCGCGTGGTCTATGACTATACGTCAAAGCCGCCGGGGACTATCGAGTGGGAGTGAGGGGATTTGGCCGGCATGGGGGTGTCGAGCCGAGCGTGCTTTGAGTCCGTGTCGGGAATCCAGCATCAGGGGGACTTCATGCCGAAAGCCGAACCGCTGCCGCCGTCGCAGCGCGCCGACCTGCTCGATGCACTGCGCGGCTTCGCGTTGTTTGGAGTGCTGGCTTCAAACATGATGGGATTTTCGGGCGCGCTTAGGGCGCAGGTCGATCATTCAACCGCGGCGACCCTGACGGAATTCGGCCTCAACTGGCTGATGCACGGCAAATTCTATTCGATTTTTTCTATGTTGTTCGGGATCGGCTTCGCGCTGCAACTCGGGCGACTCGAGGCGCGGAGCGAGGGCATTGGCCGCTATATGCGACGCCTTGCAATCCTGTTCGGCTTCGGGCTGCTGCACATCGTCCTGCTATGGAAAGGCGACATCCTCGCGCTGTACGCGGCGATGGGGTTCGCGCTGTTGCTGTTTCGCCGAGTCGATGACCGGACGTTGCTGCGCTGGGCCCTGTTCCTGACCCTGGTGCCGATCCTGTGGCGGCTGGCGATGTTGTGGACGACGTTCGAGCCGAAGAAGCCGCTGCACGATGTGGCACGCGCGATTTATGCCTATTTCGGGGTTGCCGAGGCCAACGGACTGACCGGCCCGGTGAGCATTGGTCCCGACTATCTTGAGCATCTCAAGGTGGGAATTGGCGGTCCGTTCCAGCGCGCCGGTGCACTGCTGCAGGAGCTCCGGCCGGCGCGCGTGCTGGCGATGTTCATGGTCGGGCTGTGGATCGGACGGCGGGCACTCTACGCGAAGCTCGACCAGCATGTGCCACTGTTGCGCGAGGTGCTGATCTACGGGCTGGTCCTCGGCCTGCCCGCCTCCGCCGCAATGGCGTCGATCATGCAGTTCAGCGCCGAGGGCAAAGCGCACGACCTGTGGGAAGCGACCGCATATTCGCTCGGCGTTCCGACACTGGCGCTGGCTTATGCCGCCGGCTTTGCTTTGCTGTGGCGCGGCTCGGCGCGGCGCTGGCTGACGTGGTTTGCGCCGACCGGACGGATGGCGCTCACCAATTACCTGACCCAGACAATGATTCAGTCCGTGCTGTTCATGGGATGGGGGCTGGGGTTGTACGAGCGGATGAGCATCGTATGGGTGCCGTTACTGTCGATCGCGATTCTCGCCGCGCAGATGGTGCTGAGCCACTGGTGGCTGAACCGCTTCCGCTTCGGTCCGTTCGAATGGCTGTGGCGCAGCCTGACCTATGGCGCGTCTCAGCCAATGGTTCGCGAGGTCGCGCTCGCCCCGGCCACGCAGGGCCTTCGCCGGGAAGTCAACTAAGTGGCAGCCGGGAAAGCCGCATCACCGCCCCGCCAATCCTCTGCGCTGGTCATCGGGGCATCGTCGCTCGGGACGATTTTCGAATGGTATGATTTCTACCTCTACGGACTGCTGGCGACGGTCATTTCGGCGCAATTCTTCAGCGGGGTGGACGAAACCACGGGCTTCATCTTCGCCCTCGCAGCGTTCGCCGCGGGGTTTGCGGTCAGGCCGTTTGGCGCGTTGCTGTTCGGGCGCATCGGAGACTTGGTCGGGCGCAAGAACACGTTCCTCATCACCATGGGTATCATGGGATTGTCGACGTTCATCGTCGGCCTGCTGCCGAGCTACGCCTCGATCGGGGTGGCGGCGCCAATCGCCCTGGTCGCGCTGAGGCTGCTCCAGGGGCTGGCATTGGGCGGCGAATATGGCGGTGCCGCAACCTATGTCGCCGAGCATGCGCCGGAGGGCAAACGCGGGCTGTACACCAGCTTCATCCAGACCACCGCGACGCTGGGGCTGTTCGCGGCCTTGCTGGTGGTGATCGGCATCCGCACCTGGCTCGGCGAGGCGGCGTTCGCCGACTGGGGCTGGCGGATCCCGTTCCTGATCTCGATCGTGCTGCTGGCGGTGTCGCTGTGGATCCGGATGAAGCTCGAGGAAAGCCCGGTGTTTCGCGCGATGAAGGATGCAGGCGAGGGATCGACCGCGCCGCTGACCGAAGCCTTTGCGCGCTGGGGCAATGCCAGGATCGTGATCATCGCGCTGGTCGGTGCGGTCGCGGGGCAGGCAGTGGTCTGGTACACCGGGCAATTCTATGCGCTGTTTTTCCTCGAGAAGACGCTCAAGGTCGATGGCGCGACCACCAACATCATGATCGCGATCGCGCTGGCGCTGGCGACCCCCTTCTTCATCCTGTTCGGCTGGTTGTCGGACAAGATCGGGCGCAAGCCGATCATCATGGCGGGGTGCGCGCTGGCCGCGTTGACCTATTTCCCCTTGTTCGGCGCGCTGACCGCCGCCGCCAATCCGGCGCTGGCGCGGGCGCAGGCGAGCGCGCCGGTGACGGTTTACGCCAATCCCGCCGACTGCTCGGTGCAATTCGATCCGATCGGCAAGACCAAGTTCGACAAAAGCGCATGCGACATCGCCAAGTCGACGCTGGCCAAGGCCGGCATCTCCTACGCCAATGCACCGCAAGGCGCGGGCGAGGTCAGGATCGGGGAGCGCATTGTCGCCGTTGGCGATCTTGCCAGCTACGGCAAGCGGCTCAGCGCCGCTGCGGCCGAAGCGGGCTATCCAGCCAAGGCGGATCCGCAAGGCATCGACAAACCCCGTGTGGTCGGAATCCTGTTCCTCCTCGCGCTGTATGTGACGATGGTTTACGGGCCGATCGCGGCGCTGCTGGTCGAGCTGTTCCCGACGCGCATTCGCTACACCTCGATGAGCCTGCCGTATCATATCGGCAACGGCTGGTTCGGCGGGTTCCTGCCGACCACCGCCTTCGCAATGGTCGCCGCGACCGGGAATATCTATTACGGTTTATGGTATCCGGTGGTGGTCGCGCTGGTGACCTTGGTCGCCGGCCTGCTGTTCCTGCCCGAGACGTTCCGGCGGCGGTTGACGGATTAGCTGCTGCGCGTGGCGTTGGCGTAAGGGTCAAGCGGGGGTCGTCGCCCATCTTTCAATCCGCGCTTGCAGATAGGCTTCGCTGTGGCCATCCACGTCCCACGAAACGTCGGCAGCGAAGGGCAGCCACCGCCCGAGATGCTGGCGATAATCCGCGAAATGGCCGCTCCACGGGGTGGGGATGAAGGTTGCAGCCACCGAGCGCGGACGATCAGCGGCGAAGAACGAGCCGATACGTCCGTCGCTGTCGAGATTGAGGGTGACTTCGGCAGCAGCCTCTCCCTCGCCCGCGCCAACCACTAGGCGATCAGCACCATCCGCCTGCCACCGCAACCCCGCATTGGCGAGGATGATGTCGGGCGCAAAGGCGATCTCGCCGAGGTAGCGCATCAGCTCGCCACGGGTCAGGTCTGGCGAAGGCGCGACCCGGGCGATCGGGATCACGCCGAGCGCGGTTACTGCCAAATGGCCGCCGTCGTTGTCGAGCGTGTCGCTGACTGCGACCATCCCGAGCAGGCCGAAGCGCGCTTTCCACGCAAAGCTGCATGTGTCGGTGTCAATCGACTGGTGCGCGCTGAACGACATCCACGAGGCGCCACCCAATTTACGGCGCATCCGGCCCGTCTGGTTGAGCGTGACGATCGACGGAGGCGGTGCGGATTGGACCCCCCCAGTCGCGCGGCGAGATCGCACACCGCGACGGGCATAGCCGTGCCCTCCCCGTCGGCCATCAGATCAAAGCGATCACGGAGGAAACGGGCCGTCGCGGGGAATAAGGCAACAGCGGGCCGGTGCCGAAGCGCATCACGATATCGGGACGCCACCCGGCCAGCCCGATCAGCGACGCCAATTCGGTCCGGAGCGCGGGCACTTCAACCGGCTGGTTGATGAACGCATGTTTGAGTCCGAGCGCGGTCGCCTGAAGCGCAAAGCGCTGGCACGCGCGGCCGGCCAGCACCCAATGCTCGCGATCCTCGCGCTGGCCCGAAAAAACCACGACCCCGGCCGACGAGTTGAGCTGGCGGGCATATTTGTCATTCTCCGACTTGGCAGTGAAGAACAGGTCGAACGCGCGCTGCCCGATCCATTCGGGGAACTTCGGGTTGCCGCTGGCGGCGGCATATAATCCGTCGCCCCGTTCGAGCGCGTAGCGGGGACTGAAGCGGAGCCAGGTCTTGAGTTCGGTGACGAACGCCGGATCGGCCAGTTGCGCGCTGTTTCCGGCGATCACCAAATCGCGGATGCGGTTTATCCGGGGCCGGTCGGTGATGATGATGGTATCGACTCCGGGGATTGCTGCGGCGGCCCGTAACGAACGCAAATCGTTGGCGCTTACCGAACGCCCGTCATAATCGGCGCGGGTCGATTGGCGGTGCGGGATGGCATCGAACATAGGCGATGTCCGAGCTTCGGCGGGGAGGTGGCTAAACGCGATCGATCCGGTGGCCGGATCGAAGGCTGGTTCGCCCGCCATCCCGCCTGCTGCACCGGCTACGGCCAGATTCTCGGCGGCACAGCCAAGGCTGACGAACAGATGATGATCGTCGGGGTCGACCACCGGGGTGCGGCGGGCGAAGTCGGGCAGGATCGTGATCTGGCCGGGCGCGACTGCGAACCGCCAGGCCTGGGTGTTGTGGCTGTTGGGCGCGAGCGTGGCGTAGCGGATGAGGTCTTTGGCCTGCGGGTGCGCGCCGAGTAACGCGCGAATCGCCCGCTCCTCGTCAGCATAATGCGAGGCCGAGCCAATCTGGCGACATCCGGTCTCAGCAGCGCCAGCCACCACCGCCAGGCTTCCCCCGCCAATCAGCATATGTCGTCGGTTCATTGCCCTGCTCCCGGTTCGAACTGTCGAAGGTGGGTGCCGAGGGTATGACCGAACGAAACAACGGGGGGCTGATCAAGCGCCGCCGGATCGGAAACTGCTCAGGGCATGTGTTCGGATGCAACCAGTCGCCGCAACCGATAGTTCCGTCGCCCCGACCATGGCAGCCAGGTGACGATCTATTCGCGCGACAGCCAGTCCAAGATTAGCGCGTTGACGGCGGCGGGTTGTTCGCGGTGGAGGAAGTGGCCGGCTTGCGCGACTTCGAAGTAGCAATAGTCGCCGGTGAAATGCTCGGCCTGGCGAGACATGGGGGCCGCGCGGAGGTCGTTGCTGCCGCACAACGCAAGCGTGGGTACGCTGATCGGCTTGCCCAGCGTCGCGCGCAAATGCTCGAGCGCGGGGTCGCGGTGAATCGGGTTGAAGGCGGCGCGATAGTAAGAGATTGCGGCGGTGAAGGCGCCCGGTTCGCGCAGCATCGCCTTGATGCGCGCGACGTGCGCGGCGTGATCGTGGCCGGGCGACCAGTCGGCCCACAGATAATCGATCAGCGCGAAGTCGGCGGCGGGGACCTGCGCGTCGGCGATGCCCTCGGGCTGGAAATACCACCAGTGGAAGGCGCGCTTGAGTTGCTCGGGGTCGCCCAGGCTGGCGACCATTGCGGCGGGGTGGGGGATCGCCATCAGCACCGCGCGGGCGACCAGATGGGGATGGAGCGCGAGGAAGCCGTAGCTCAACGCCGCGCCCCAATCCTGCCCGATCAGGAAGGCGGGGCGGCGGGGGCTCAAGGCCTCGATCAACCCGCGCACATCCTCGGCGAGGGTGGCGGCGTCATAATAGCCGCTGGCCGGGATTTCGCTCGGCGGATAGCCGCGCAGGAACGGCGCGGCGACGCGATAGCCGGCGGCGGCGAGCGGGGCGAACTGATGCTCCCACGTCCAGGCATTGTCGGGGAAGCCGTGGAGCAGAAGCGCGAGCGGCGAAGCGGGATCGCCTGCGGTGAGGCAGGCAAAGCGAAGTCCGTTCGCGCTCACGAAAATTTGATCGACGCCCGCTCCCACGGCGGTCTTGTGGCAGTTTGCGAGTGCGGATGGTAGCGATCGTCGCTCGATCACGCTTTAAGCCGAGGTTCAGTGTCCAATCGTTAGTGGGGACTCATGAAAATATCGAACAAAAGCATGGTGTTGGGCCTGATCTTGGTAACCGCTGCAGTGCCCGCCTCCGCCGACCCGCGCGAATCGCGGCCGAACGATCCGACCTGCAATAACGGCGGCTCGCCCGCCGTGCTGGTGCACGTCGCCGGCCTGCGCAATGGCACCGGGCAGGTGCGGGTTCAGGCCTATGGCCCGGGCGCGGCGAAATATCTCAAGAAGGGCGCGTGGGCGGGTCGGGTCGATGTGCCATTGGGCGGTCGGCGGAGCCTCGACATCTGCTTGCCGTTGCCCGCCACGGGGCAATATTCGGTCGCCGTGCGACACGATGCCAATGCCAACAAGAAAAGCGACTGGAACGACGGCGCGGGCTTCTCGCGCAACCCCAAATTGAGCCTGCTCGGCGGCCGGCCAAGTTTCGCCGCGACGGCGGTCGCCGTGCAACGCGCGCCGACGCGGCTCCACGTCGTCATGAATTATCGCAGCGGGATGACGGTCGGGCCGATCGGATAGGTCGGGGGCAGCAAGCCCCCGCTCCTGCGGCAATCGAGAAGGTTTTTGACGAGCGCCCCGTGCGCTGTGCCACTTCGTCCCTATATGCGTCGCATGACCAAGCTGATTGTCTGGCATGATGGCGGTTGCCCGCTGTGTCGGCGCGAGATTGCGCTGATGCGGCGGCTCGACCGGCGCGGCGCGATCGAGTTCGTCGATGTCACTTCGGCATCGGCGGCGGAATGCCCGATTGCGCCCGCCGATCTGCTGGCGCGCTTTCATGCCAGCGAGGATGGCCGATTGCTGTCGGGTGCGGCCGCCTTCGCCGCAATGTGGCGGGCCATCCCCGCGCTTCGACCGATCGGGCTGGCAGCGCGCGCGCCATGGGTGCTGGCGATGCTCGAGCGCTTGTACGTCCTATTCCTGCGGGTTCGCCCAACGCTTCAGCGGATGCTGGCCGATCGGCGCACCGCGTGAGGCCGCGGCCCGACCCGGTTGGCCCGGGGCAGCAGAGCGTGTGGCAATTCCCGCGCCCGGCGATCGCCGAACGAAGTGACGCGCGAGTGATGATCGAGCATCGCGGACTGATCATCGCCGACACCGAGGCGAGCGTCCGCACGCTCGAGACCAGCCATCCGCCAAGCTATTATATTCCGCCCGCGGCAATCGCGCCCGGTGTGCTGCGCCGGGCAGAGGGCAGCTCATTCTGCGAATGGAAAGGATCGGCGGTATATTGGGACGTCGTGATCGGCGATGTCGTGCTACCGCGCGTCGGCTGGAGTTACCCAGAGCCGAGCCGGGCATTCGCACTATTGCGCGACCATGTCGCTTTTTACGCCGCGCCGTTCGACAATTGTTCGGTCAATGGCGAGACGGTGTTGCCGCAACCGGGGTCATTTTACGGCGGCTGGATCACCAGCGACCTGGCCGGACCGTTCAAGGGCATCCCCGGAAGCATGGGCTGGTGAGCAAGTGAGCGATGATCCGGGAGCGCCGCGCCAGCGCGCGGTACCAAGCGGACGGGTAGCGCGCTTTGGCCAGTTCGGCCGGTTGGCTGCTGGCGTGGCCGGCGGAATGCTGAGCGAGGGTGCGCGGCGGCTCGCAGCGGGGGAACGGCCGCGCATGGGCGACCTGTTGCTGACGCCGGGCAATGTCGGCAAGCTGGCCGACCGCCTGTCGCATTTGCGCGGTGCGGCGATGAAGCTTGGCCAGATGATCTCGATGGATGCGGGCGATTTCCTGCCTGAGGAATTGACCCAGGTCCTGGCGCGGCTGCGCGACAATGCGCACCACATGCCGCCGCAGCAGCTCCAGCAGGTACTTGCCGCGCAATGGGGCAAGGATTGGCGGATGCGGTTCCAGCGGTTCGAACCGCGCCCGATTGCCGCCGCGTCGATCGGGCAGGTCCATCGGGCGATGACTCACGACGGCCGCAAACTGGCGATCAAGGTGCAATATCCGGGTGTCCGCGAAAGCATCGACGCCGATGTCGACAATGTCGCCGGGCTGCTGCGCCTGTCCGGCCTGCTGCCGCGCGAACTCGATGTCGCGCCGTTGCTGGCCGAAGCCAAGCGCCAGCTCGCCGAAGAAACCGATTATGGCCGCGAAGGCGAACAAATGACCTTGTTCGGCACATTGCTGGCAGATGATCCGAGCGTCGTTGTGCCGGTGCTCGACGCGGACTTTACCACCGGCAGCGTGCTGGCGATGTCCTTCGTCGAGGGAGAGCCGATCGAATCGCTCGAGACCGCGCCGCAAGCCACGCGCGACGCGGTGATGACCACATTGATCGGTCTCGTGCTGCGCGAATTGTTCGAATTCGGAGTGATGCAGACCGACCCCAATTTCGCCAATTATCGCTACCAGCCCGACAGCGGACGATTGGTGCTGCTCGATTTCGGGGCCGCGCGCGCGGTCGCTGGCGACACGGTCACGGGATATCGCCGATTGATCCAGGCGGGACTCGACAATGACCGCACGGCGATGCGCGCGGCGGCGGTAGCGGCGGGGTTCGTTGGCAGCGGCGCGGTCGACCGGCATGAGGCACGGCTCGACGCGATGATCGACATCATCCTTGGCGAACTCAATCGCCCCGGCCCGTTCGATTTCGGCGATCGCCGGTTCGTCGAGGCGTTGCGCGACAATGGCGCGGCGATCGCGATCGACAAAGCGGCGTGGCACGTTCCGCCGGCCGACATCTTGTTCGTCCAGCGCAAGATCAGCGGTACCGCCTTGCTTGCCGCCCGGCTTGCAGCGCGGGTCGATATTCGAACGCTCGCGCGCAACGCATTGTTAGCGGCCGACGCCAGGGAATAGTGCGACCATGGCGAGGATGATCAAGAAGGCCAATTTGCCGTCCAAGATCTGCGCGGCGTGCGGCCTGCCGTTTGCCTGGCGCAAAAAATGGGCGCGCGACTGGGATCAGGTCAAATATTGCTCGGACCGCTGCCGGTCGACCAAGGCCAAACCGGGCTAGTGGCCCGCCGCCCTAGCGATAGGCGATCAGGCGGCCCTTGTCGTCGAGGACATACAGGGTGTTGCCCGCCACCACCGGCGGCAGGCTGACACCGGCGCCGACGTTGGTCTGGCTCTGGAAGCTGCCATTGTCGGGGTTGATGTTGACCAGCACCCCATTCGACCCGGTGAGGATCAGCCGGTCGCCAGCGAGGATCGGGCCCGAATAATAGATCAGCCCCTTCTTGCCCTTGGGATTGTCCCACCGGGGCAGCTGGTTGATCCAACGGACCTTGCCGGTGGCGCGGGCCATGGCGACGACCTTGGCCTCATCGGTGACGACGAACACCCAGTCGCCGACCACCCACGGCGTGGTGATCCCGGCGACATTCTGTTCCCAGATGCGCTGGCCGCTGTTGAGTTCGAGCGCAACCATCCGGCCGCCCTTGCCGACCGCGAATACCTGATTGCCGTCAACCACCGGATCGGCGTCAATGTCCGACAGCGAGGCGACGCTGGTCGAGATCGAGGTGCGCGACAAGGCATCCTGCCACACCACGCGGCCATTTTCGTAGCGGTAGGCATTGAGTTCACCCGAGGAGAAACCGGCGATGACCGTGCCGCGCGCGACCGCTGGCGAGGCCGAGCCGAACACCCCGGCGATTTCGAGCGCTGCGGCGCTTGACCAGTTGGACGTTCCGTCGGCGGCCTTGAGCGAATAAATCTGATTGTCCTGGCTCATGACGTAAACCGCGCCGTCGGCAACGGTCGGCGCACCGCGCAGCAAGCTGCCGGGCTTGACGGTCCAGCTTGCAGCGCCGGTTGCAGCGTCGAGCGCGGCGACATAGCCGAGGCCGTTGGCGGCATAGACCTTGCCGTTATCGACCGCGACACCGCCGCCGTAATTGCTGTTCTTGCCATCCTTGCCCGACGATCCGAAATTGGCCGACCAGACCGCACCGCCGTTGCGCGCATCGAAGGCGCGGACGGTGCCGTTGGTGTCGATGGTGTAAACCCGCCCGCCAGCGACCACGGGCGCGCTGATCAGCCGCCCCTTCTTGTCGCTGCCAGCCCCGATCGACACGGTCCACGCGGTGCCAAGGCTGGTGCCAAGCGCGACGTGACCCATCGATTTCGAGGGATTGCCGCCCGACTGGGCCCAATCCTCATTGGCCACAGCGGCGGGGATCGAGAACGGGACTGCCGCAGTATCGGGATCGACAATGATGTCGGTCTCGCCGGTCAGCACCGCAATCCGCTCGCCCAGCAGCGGCGTCTTGGGGCGATCCTTCTTGAACGGGTTGCAGCCCGCGACCAGCGCGGTCGCGACCAGCAAAAGGGCAAGCTTGCGAGTGGAGCTATTCATAGGGCTGAACCATCCTGTCGGAGATTATTTAGCGAGAAATGCCGGGGAGCGAGGCGGTAGCGTCGATCCCGAGCGTGCCGGCCATCGGCACCGCGCGGCTGCGAATCGTGTCGGGGACATTCTTGTCGGCGGCAATCGCGGCGAACAGTCGCCCGGCCTCCGCCTTGCGACCCATCTTGAGCATCGCCATCGCGGTCAATTCGCCGGCCGATCCAAACCACGGGCCGCCGGGCGTGGCGAGCGGCTCGAGCCGGGCAATGACCTGGTCGGGCTTGAGCGAATCAAACTCCATCGCGGCGAGGCGCAACGTGGCGATGTCGCGGAATGGCTGCGCGGCCGACCCGTCATCGGCGATCGAGCGGTAAATGGCGATTGCGGCGGGGCGACGATTGTCGCTGATCGCCTGGGCGGCGAGCGTCAATTTGGCTTCGACCGCAATCCCATCCGACGAGCTTTGGGTCAGCTGGTCGAGCTTGGGGGTCGCGACGGCGGCCTTGTTGGCGGCGATGTCGTTCATCGCCGCGCTCAACGCCTCGCTATCGACCGCAGCCGCCTTGGCCTGGCGATCCTGCCAATACATCCAGCCACCGATCGCGGCGAGTAACAGCAGGATGCCGCCGATGATCATCGGACCGAAGCGCTTGGCCATCGCCTGCGCCTGGTCGCGGCGGAGATTCTCGTCGACTTCGCGGAGGAAGGCTTCGCTGGTGTCGTCGGGGGTAGTCGCCAAGATAAAGCCTCATGCGTGAAATGGGTGAGCGGCCAGCGTTTTTCCCCGCCCGGTGATGAACGATTGCTGGCCGGCGCACGCTCTAGCGCGCCCAGGTTGAAAGGCAAAGGGGGGCGGCAAAGGCAAAGCGGGCGATCAGGGGTTCGGTGCAGTGACGGCGTCGCGGCGTTCGCGGTAGGCGACCAGCGCCCCCATGATCGCCATGCCGACCATCATCGGGCCGGCGAAAGCGAGGATATCGGCGCCGGGCTGACCGTCATGGTCGCCGGCGATGTTGAGCGAGGTCGATCCGCCGATCAGCAGCGAGATGACGAAACTGGCCCAGATCGGGCGCAGCCGGTCCGGTGTCGGGTTGCGCATCGCGACTGCGAACGCGGTGGCGAGCACGATTCCGAGATCGACCAGCAACATGACAATGATGATTGGGCGCATGATCATTCCCCCTTTGGACGATAGGTTTGGTCTTGGGTCGGGAAGGCGCGACTGCGGACTTCCTCGCGGTAGGCGGTGGCGGCGGTGGTGATCCGCGCGGCGAGATCGTCATAGCGTTTGACGAACCGCGGGGTGCGCTCGAACAGCCCGAGCATATCCTCGGTGACCAGCACCTGCCCGTCGCAATTGGGCGAGGCGCCAATGCCGATGGTGGGGACCGAGATTGCCTTGGTCAGATCGTCGGCGATGCTTTCCATCACGCCTTCGACCACCACGCAGAACGCGCCGGCGTCGGCCACCGCCTTGGCGTCGCCGACGATCTTCTTGGCTTCGGTGGCGGATTTGCCGCGCGCGCCATAGCCACCGAGCACGTTGACCGCCTGCGGGGTGAGGCCGACGTGACCGATCACCGGGATGCCGCGATTGGTGAGGAAGGCGATCGTCTCCGCCATTACCTCGCCGCCCTCGAGCTTGACCGCCGCGCAGCCGCTTTCCTTCATGATCCGCGACGCGCTGGCGAAGGCGGCTTCGGGCGAGCCCTCGTAGCTTCCGAACGGCATGTCGACGGCCACCAACGCGTGCCAGCTGCCGCGAACGACCGCGGCACCGTGAGCGCACATCATCTCCATTGTCACCGGGACGGTCGAAGGCAGGCCGTAGATCACCTGGCCGAGACTGTCGCCGACCAGCAGCATCTCGCAATGCGGATCGAGCAATTGCGCCATCCGCATGGTGTAAGCGGTGAGCATCACCAACGGCTCGGCGGTTGTGCCGTCCTTTTTCCGCGCGCGGATCGCAGGGACGGTCATGCGCTTGCCGGGGACCGGGGTCGGGGTGGCGCGGCTGGTGCCGCTATCGATGGTGAAGGTGGACATGAACGCCTTCTAGCGGGGCGGGATCAGCGTAGCCAGCCGCTGACCCGGGCGCGGCGCGCGAAATGCCAGACGAGGTAGCTGACGACGATGATCAAAAACGGCAGGAACAGATCGTTGGAGGCGGTGAGGTTGCGCAAGGTGGGGACAAACAGCAGCGCCGAAAATTGCACCAGCACCGCGACGAACGAGACGAGCAGCAATGTCTCGGCCAGGCGGCGGCGCAGCAGGAGCAGGATCGCGCCGACCAAGCCTACCCACACCGCGACTGCATACGCAGCGATCATCCACGTCGGCGCGGCATCCCACATCGCGCGCTGGTCGCGTGGCAAGGTGGCAGGATCGACCGAGACCTGCATCAGATACATGGCGCATCCGGCCAGTTCGAACAGCAGCGAGGCGCTGGCGGCGATGATGAACCAGCGCGGTGCCGGGGTTGCCTGGGAAGCGTCATTCATCGCGATTTCCTCTGCCGATTTAGGAAGAGGATGCGTCGGGCGGGGGCGATAGGCAAGGGCGCTTGGTTGACCCCGGCGCGCCAAGCGGCCAAGCGCTGGGCCATGCCCCAAGCCACTGTCGCCATCGTCGGCCGCCCCAATGTCGGCAAGTCGACCCTGTTCAATCGCCTCGTCGGCAAGCGCGTTGCGCTGGTCGATGATCGTCCCGGCGTGACTCGCGACCGGCGTGAGGGTGAGGGCGAATTGCTCGGCTTGCAATTTCGCGTGATGGACACCGCCGGGTTCGAGGATGAGGATCCCAAGTCGCTGCCCGGGCGGATGCGCGCGCAGACCGAAGCTGCGGTGCGCGAGGCCGATGTCGCCTTGTTCCTGATCGACGCGCGCGAGGGCCTGACCTCGATGGACGAGGAAATCGGGCGCTGGCTGCGGTCGGAAGATACGCCGGTGATCGTCGCCGCGAACAAGGCCGAGGGGCGCGGCGGCGAGGCGGGGCGGCTCGAAGCGTACAAATTGGGGCTGGGCGATCCGTTCGCGATTTCGGCCGAGCATGGCGAGGGGCTGGTCGATCTATTCGAGGCGCTTCGCCCGCACATCGAGCGCGAGGAATTCGCCGAAACCGAAGATGAGGATCGCGAGGACGGTCCATTGAAGCTGGCGATTGTCGGGCGGCCCAATGCGGGCAAGTCGACGCTGGTCAACAAGATGCTCGGCGAAGAGCGGATGATCACCGGGCCGGAAGCCGGGATCACGCGCGATTCGATCAGCATCGAATGGTTGTGGAACGACCCCGTCACCAAGGAAGAGCGGCCGGTGCGGCTAATCGACACAGCGGGCCTGCGCAAGCGCGCCAAGATCGAGGACAAATTAGAGAAATTGTCGGTGATGGACACCAAGCGGGCGATCGATTTCGCCGAAGTGGTGGTGCTGTTGCTCGACGCCACCCGCGGGCTCGAGGTGCAGGACCTCAAGATCGCCAGCCAGGTGATCGACGAAGGCCGCGCGCTGGTCATCGCGATGAACAAATGGGATGTCGCCGAAGGCGCGTCGGCACTGTTCAACGGGGTCAAGGCGGCGCTTGAGGAGGGCCTCAGCCAGTTGAAGGGCGTTCCATTGCTGACCGTGTCGGCGATCACCGGCAAGGGCATCGACCAGCTGATTGGCGCGGCATTCGAAGTGCGCGAGCAATGGTCGCGGCGGATCGGCACCGGCGAGCTTAACCGCTGGTTCGAACGCGCGGTCGAAACCAACCCGCCGCCCGCGCCCGGCGGCAAGCGAATCAAGCTGCGCTACATCACCCAGGTAAAGACGCGACCGCCGAGTTTCGTCATCTTCGGATCGCGGGTCGATCAGTTGCCGACCAGCTATGAGCGCTATCTGCTCAATTCGATGCGCCGCGACCTCGGGCTTGGCCCGGTGCCGCTGCGGCTGGCGATGCGGGCGCAAAAAAATCCCTACGCCGACCAGACGAAATAACCTGCTCTTTACCCTTTCCGGCGTAACCCAAGGCGTGGGACAGCGCCATTGCGGCGCGAAAATGGAGCGGGCCGTGGACGAAAACGTAATTGCGGACGACGCCGAGGGGATCGTCGACTGGGTACATTTCGAGAAATCGCGCGGCGAGCTCGGACCCGGATTCATCCGCATTCTTGGCTATTATCGCGAGGATGGCGCCAAGAGCGTTGCCCGGATCGAGCAGGCAATGCGCGAGCAGGATACGGTCGCGCTGGTGATCCCGGCGCACACGCTGAAAGGCGAGTCGCAGCAATTCGGGGCCAACCCGCTGGCCGAAGTCGCCGAACGGATCGAAGTGGTCGCGCGGTCGTGCATCGAGACTCACCGCTTTCCCGACGAGCTGGTGCCCGACGTGGTCGAGCTTCGCCGGATGTTCAACGTGACGGTTGAATTGTTTGACAAGGCAACCAACCCGCTGATGACCCGCACCCCGCCAAGTGGTTTCGGACGGCGGGCGTCGAACCAGGAATTCGGTCGGATTTAAGCTTTGCGCATCGGCTGGAACTGGCTGCGGGCGAGCGATCGCCAGAGCCATTCTAGCGGGCCGTAATGGAAACGGTCGAGCCACGGTTTTGACCAGGCCAGCATGATCAGCCAGACCAAAGGGACGAGCAGCCACGCCTGCGCGCGCGAGACGCTGCCGTAAAGGCCCAAACCCCAGCCATAAAAGACGAACGCCGCGATCAGCGACGTGCCGAGGTAATTGCTGAACGCGGCGCGACCGGCGGCGGCAATCCGCTCGGCCAGCCAGCCCTTCTGGCGGGTCGCGAGGATTATCAGCGCGGCATAGCCCCCCGCCATCGCAATGCGGAAGGGCGTGACCGCGACCACGAACCCGCCGAACAAGGTGATGATGTGGAAGTGACTGCTGATGTCGGCGGCGATCAAGACGGCGAACGCGCCAAGCCCGAGCGGGACGGTGGCGAGCGCAAAGCGGCGGTACGCCGAGTCGCTCCACTGACCGGTGAGGAAACCCGATTTATACCCCGCCATGCCGAACATCATCAGGCCGATTGTTTCGGGCATGAAGATGAGCAACGATGAGATGATCTTTTGCCACTCTGCCATCATGTGCGAAGCGAGGGTCCACCAGCCGGCGCGATGAATGGCGATGTCGCGGGCGATGATTTCGGGAGCGGGGTAATAAATTCCGAGCCCCTTATTCCAGGCGGCGATGGCGGCAGGTTTGGCGTGCGGCGCGTGGGCGGCGAGATCGGCGGCATATTGCTGGGCGATGAAGCTGGCGAAGATCACCAGCCCGACGAGGGTCGCGACGATTCCGCCGATAATCAGTCGGCGCGGGCTGAGGTGGCGGAAACCGACCGCGACGAGGCCGCTAAGCGCGTAAAGCGCGAGGATATCGCCGAACCACAACAGGAAATAATGCGCGAGACCGAAGCCGAGCAGGATCAGCATGCGGCGGACATGGATCCGCATGCCCGACTGACCCGACGCCTCCGCGCGGTCGATCACCAGCAGCATCGAGGCGCCGAACAGCATCGAGAATAGGGTCCGCATTTTGCCGTCGATGAGCAGCAGGTTGGCGGCCCACACGGCGAGGTCGGCGCCGCTGTGTCCGCCGTACGCGCCAGGGTTGAAATAGGCTTCCTCGATCATCGCGAAGGCGACCACGTTGACCGAGAAGATGCCCATCACCGCGATGCCGCGGATGATGTCGAGCGTGACGATCCGCGACGGGGCGGCGGTGTCGCTCATAGCCAGGTGGAAATCTGCTCTAGCGGCTTCTTGCGGGTAGCATATTCCGGAATGGTGGCGTTAGCGGCGGGCAGCCCGGCGACGATGATCATCACCGGGGTTTCGGATTGCGGGCGGCGGCAGATGTCGCGCAGGAAGCCCATCGGCGAGGGCGTGTGGGTGAGGGTCGCAAGCCCGGCCTGGTGCAACGCCGCAAGCATCAGCCCGCAGGCAATGCCGACGCTTTCGGTGACATAATAATTTTTCTTGTCCGCGCCCGGCTCGATCCCGCCGCGCCGCTGGCCGAACACGACGATCAGATAAGGCGCGACGTCGAGAAACCCCTTGTCGCTATCGGTGCCGAGCGGGGCTAGCGCCTCAAGCCATTCCTGCCCCGCCTTGCCGGCATAGAATGCGGCTTCCTCCTGCTCCGCTTCGATGCGGATGCGGTGTTTGAGGTCGGCGCTTTCGATGACGGCGAAGTGCCACGGCTGGTGGTTAGCGCCAGATGGGGCAGAGCCGGCGGCGAGGATGGCATGCTCGATCACCGCGCGCGGGACCGGCGTGGGCGCGAACATGCGGCAGGTGCGGCGGGTGGAAATGTGGTCGCGGAACGCGGTGGCGGCGGCGACGCGTTGGTCGTCGGAAAGCGCTGGGAGCGCGGTGTAGGGGAGGTGGGGGGCGTCCGTCACGCGATCAGAGTTCGTTCGACATCAGGGCGGGGAAGAAGCCTTCGTGGGCGGTGCGGAGGGTGGCGAGGGGGGTGGATTGGACGCCGCCGCGAGACAGCAGGTCGAAGCTGATCGCGTCGCCGCCGGTGGTGCCGATGTTGATCGCGAACAATTGCGCTTCATTGGCGGCGGCGCGGACGGCAGCTTCTTGTTTGGTTGTGACCACGAAGCGGCCCTGATCCTCGCCAAACAGGATCGCGGCGGGGTTGGGGATTTCTTCGACCACGGTCATCGCCAGGCCAATGTTGCTGGCGAGCGCCATTTCGGCAACTGCCACTGCTGCGCCACCGTCGCTGACATCGTGGACGGCGGTGATGAGACCGTCGGCGATAAGCTGGCGAATGAGTTCGCCCGCGCGTTTCTCAACCGCGAGATCGACTGACGGCGCGACGCCATCGCGTCGGCCGTGGACGACGTCGAGCCACAGCGATTGGCCGACATGGCTGTTCGAATGGCCGATCAGGATGATGCTTTCACCCGCCGCCTTGAACGCAATCGTCGCCGACTTCTCCCAATCCTCTAAAATTCCGAGCGCGCCAATCGCTGGCGTGGGCAGGATCGCGCTGCCGCCGCCGGTGGCCTTGCTCTCGTTGTACAGGCTCACGTTGCCGCTCACGATCGGCATGTCGAGCGCGATGCAGGCCTGGCTCATGCCGTCGAGGCAGCCGACGATCTGCGCCATGATCTCGGGCCGCTGGGGGTTGCCGAAGTTGAGGCAGTTGGTGACCGCGAGCGGCTTCGCGCCTACCGCGCAGAGGTTGCGGTAAGCTTCGGCGATGGCCTGTTTGCCGCCTTCGACCGGGTCGGCGTAGCAATAACGCGGGGTGCAGTCGGTGGTCATCGCCAGCGCGCGGTTGGTGCCGTGGATCCGGACCACTGCGGCGTCGCCGCCAGTCTGGACAGTGTCGGCGCCGACCTGGCTGTCATATTGCTCCCAGATCCAGCGGCGGCTGGCGATATTGGGGCTCGCCATCAGCTTGAGGAGGTCGGCGGCGATGTCGGTCGATTCGGGGATGTCGCCCAAGGGCGCGACCTTGGCCCAGGCCTTGTAATCTTCCTGGCTGAGGTAGGGGCGTTCGTAGAGCGGGGCGTCGTCGGCGAGCGGGCCGAGCGGGATGTCGCACACCACCTCACCGTTGAACTCGAGCACCATGTGGCCCGTATCGGTGACCTCGCCGATGACCGCGAAGTCGAGCTCCCACTTGTGGAAGATCGCCTCGGCCTCGGCCTCGCGACCGGGTTTCAACACGATCAGCATCCGCTCCTGCGATTCGGACAGCATCATTTCATAGGGGGTCATGCCGGTCTCGCGGCACGGGACCTTGTTCATGTCGAGGCGGATGCCGGCCTCGCCCTTGCTCGCCATTTCGACGCTGGACGAGGTCAGGCCCGCAGCCCCCATGTCCTGGATCGCGACGATCGCGTCGGTCGCCATCAGTTCGAGGCAGGCTTCGATCAGCAATTTCTCGGTGAACGGGTCGCCGACCTGCACCGTGGGGCGCTTGTCGTCGCTATGTTCGTCGAAGTCGGCCGAGGCCATGGTCGCGCCGTGGATCCCGTCGCGGCCGGTCTTGCTGCCGACATAGACAATCGGATTGCCGATCCCTGTGGCGGCAGAATAGAAGATCTTCGACTGGTCGGCGATCCCGACGGTCATAGCGTTGACCAGGATGTTGCCGTCATAGGCGGGATCGAAATTGACCTCGCCGCCGACGGTGGGCACGCCGACGCAATTGCCATAGCCGCCGATGCCGCTGACGACGCCGGCGATGAGGTGACGCATCTTGGGATGGTCGGGGCGGCCAAAGCGAAGCGCATTGAGGTTGGCGATCGGGCGTGCGCCCATCGTGAACACATCGCGCAGGATGCCGCCGACCCCGGTTGCGGCGCCCTGGTAAGGCTCGATGTAGCTCGGGTGATTGTGGCTCTCCATCTTGAAGATGGCCGCCAATCTGGTTCCGTTCGGCCCTTCGCCAATATCGATCACCCCGGCATTTTCGCCCGGGCCACAGATCACCCATGGGGCTTCGGTCGGCAGCTTCTTGAGATGGAAGCGCGACGATTTATACGAGCAATGCTCGGACCACATGACCGAGAAGATGCCGAGCTCGACCAGATTGGGCTCGCGGCCCAGCGCGTGGAGCACGCGGTTATATTCGTCAGTCGAAAAGCCGTGGTCGGCGACCATTTGCGGGGTAATCATGCCAGCGCCACTAGCGGTCGGGGGCGCATAAAAAAACCCCCGGCACGGCGACCGGGGATTCCAAGGCTTTGAAGGCCGTCATGGGAACAAGCCCCATGACGTCGATCCTGTCGGTTTCACCGCAGGTCGGCCGGCCTGCGCCAGCTCTACGCGCTGCTAGTGATTGCAAGAGCAATCGCTTCGCTGCGCTCGGCGGCTTAGGCTTTACAAGCCTGTTCGCCCTTGCCCGGGCGCGTCAGCGTGACGACTTTGGCGGTCGGCAAACCAATCAGCGAATAACCTTCGGCCTTCAATGCACCGCCGGCGGCATCGGCCTTGAGCACGGTTGCGGCGCCGCCTTGTTCGGCGCGGATGTCGGCAGTGGTGTCACCGGCCAGCCAGTCAATGTAAACGACGCTATTATCCTTACAGCGATAGGTCTTGCTGGCGACGATTGCCGCCGGCATCTCCGCCGCGACATTGGCGCCGTTGGCAGCGAGATTGGCGTCGGCATTGGCGACGTCATCGGTGGCGGTCTTGTTGCAGCCGGCTAACGCAGCGGCGGCAAGCAAAGCGATCGTGAGGGTCTTGGTCATGCCACCGTCTTCGATGGTTCGTCGCGCGGCGTCAAGCGGAGGAATTGCAATGCGGCGAAGCGGGGCATAGGTTCGGCCAATGGCGATGGGAACAGAGGCAAAAGCCACCACTAAGGCCGAGGCGGACGCCGAGGGGAAAGAACGCGCGCAGCGTGTCAGGATCGGATTGACCGGGCTGGCGTTCGTGTTCCTGCTGGTGATGATCGGCGCGGCGATCACCAATTGGGGCGATACGCCGACCAATGCCGCCGCCAACCAGGCGATCGCCAATGCGGCCCCGACAGAGCCCAATGAGCCATTGGCCGAGATTGGTGCCGCGCCGGGCGAATCCTCCGCCGCCAACGCAGCGACCGATAACGCGCAATGAGATTGGCGGTCGCGGCGGCGCTGCTGGCGCTGGCGGCGTGTCGAGCGGAAACGGCGCCAGTCAAACCCGAGCTTTATGTGTTGACGTCGCTGCCGTTGCTGTTCGACGAGGGGTTTGCAGTCGCGCCGGCCAAAGGCGAGGCGGCGGTGTTTTTGCGCGAGCATTACACCGTTAAGCCAATCGATTTGCCGAGCCAGTTGCCGCCCGGCGCGACGTTGTTAGCCGCCCAACCGCGCGCGCTCCCGGCGGAAGAACTTGTGGCGCTTGATGCGTGGGTGCGGGGTGGGGGCAAGCTGCTGCTGCTGGCCGACCCGATGCTCGAATGGCCGAGCGAGCGACCGGTGGGCGACCGGCTGCGGCCGCCGGTGTCCTATGCGGATACCGGGTTGCTGGCGCATTGGGGGTTGAGGCTCGATGCGCCGGACAAGCGCGGGCTCCAATATGACCAGATGAATGGCGCAATTGCGTTCATCTCCCCCGGTACGTTGGTCAAAGTAGGCGGTCAGTGCGCGATCGAGGAAGGCGGCTGGATGGCGTTGTGCAGCTTGGATAAAGGGAGTGTCGACATCATCCCTGACGCCGACTTCTTGAATGTAGAGGCGGTGGGGAAGGCTGGCGGATTTCCATCCGACAATTTGCGGGTGATTGACCGCTTGATCCGTCCGGCAGCCAAAGGCGCCAAGCGAGTCGCATCCGATTCGGGCGCTAACAAGCTTATCCACAGGGTTGTCCCACCAGAAACGGGTAGAACAAACACAGAATAGATTTGCCTCTTAGGGTCCATTTCCCCAGAGCAACGACAGATTGGGCATGAAATCCCACGAAATGGCATGAAAATCCATTGTATCCCGCCCCCGCTTGGGTTACCAACAGGATTGGCACGGGGCGATTCCTCACCTTGAAGTGACGGGCGCGAAGCGGGTGACGATGTCGCACGCTTCGTGAATAGGGGAGGCTTGCGCGCCGCAGGAGTGGGATGTGGCGCTAGAGCATCTGTTTCAGGGCAGTGCTTTGAACGCGGTCGA
>JBKJUB010000106.1:0-6237 GCA_046590765.1 Sphingomicrobium sp.
GGCGGGGTGCCGGTCGATCGACGCGCGCCGCAGGATCTGGTCAGCCAAATCGTCGAACAGATCCGAGTCCATGACGATTTCCTGCTAATCGTAGCCGCCGAGGGCACCCGCGCCCGCACCACGAAATGGAAGACCGGATTTTACCAGATTGCGCTTCGCGCCGGCGTTCCGATCGTCTGCGCCGGCCCCGATTATCCGACCAAGCGCGGTATCTTCGGCCCGGTGATCCATCCGACCGGCGATTATGACCGCGACCTGGCGCCGGCCTTCGCTTTCTTCCGCTCCCTCACACCGCGACATCCCGGACGAGCTGCCTTCCCTGGCGATCCGGAATAGCAAATTGTGCCACATTGTGGGGCTGTTGGGTTGGTCAATATTGCCGTCGATAATCTTGTCATACTGTTTTCATTGAGTATTTTTCAATTGGCACGCTCCCTGCATTGAATGGTGCATCACCCATCGGGGTGTTCAAAAAGGGAGAATATCAATGTTCATGTCACTCGTTCCAGTCCGCCAGGCCGCCGTCTCGTTCGCCGGTGCGTTCGTCGTCGCGATGCTGTTCGTCACCGCCGCTGTCGGCCCGCTGCCCCTCGTCTAAGTAACCGCTGCTCTATCCGGCTAAGGATCATTCAAATGAACAATCGTTTCATCCTCAATCGCCAGCAGGGCAAGGTGATGGGCATTGCCTCGGGTCTCGCCGACTGGACTGGCATCGACGTGCTGATCATCCGCCTTGCGTTGGTCCTGGGGACGTTGCTCACCGGCCCGGTCGTCATCCTGCTCTACATCCTCACCGGCTGGCTCGCCGCCGACCGTTAGACGCATCGCCCCTACCCGGCGACGCGGAAGGCGGTTATGATCGATCACGATTGGTGATCGAGGGAGAATGAAATGGAGCGGCAGGGCGACGAGGTGCATGTCACCGAGACCGAAGCCAGCGGCGGATCGCAGCCGCACGTCGTCCGCTACGTCCTCGGCATTTCGCTGTTGCTCATCGTGGGCTTGATGTCGTTGGTGTGGATCATCGGCTCGACCACCCGCTGATTGGCTCAAAGGGCCGATAGTTGCGGGATTGCAACAACTCGTCGGTTATAAAAAACATACTAACGTTAACCTATTCTGTTAACGGGAACGCGCGCGCAGCGTCGGCGTCTTGAGGGCAAACTTCAGGGAGCCGATATGATTTCCAGGTCGCATCGCGTGATGCTCGCGATTACCTGCGCGTTCACTGCCAGTTCCGCTCTTGCCCAGACCGTCGTCGGGCCAGAATCTTCCGCCAGCCGATTCAATCGCCTGCGCGACTATGCTGTTCGCCCGGTCGATTCGATTGCCCCCGCTAACCCCGACGTATTCGGAACTGCGGCCGTCGGCGCCGGCGTGACATTTTATGACGCGCGCTTCCGTCGTGTCTCGCTCGCCGACCGCACCGATCCGGCGGTGCTCGCAATCGCCGACATGTTGCGCGGGCTTGATCCCGCGACACAGCTTGCCACTGTCCAGCGCGAGGTGCTTCGGCGGGTCAAATGGGCGCACGATCTCGATAATATGCATGTCGCCGATTTCTGGTCCAACGCCGGTGAAACGCTCGCTCGCGGAAGTGGCGACAGCGAAGACATCGCAATTGTCGAAATGCAGGCGTTGAAAGCGGCGGGTTTCAATTCGCGCGATCTGTACATCAGCATCGGCCGCCAACGACCGATCGGGGCGCACATCGTCCTGCTCGCGCGCACCTCGGCGGGGTTTACCGTGCTCGACGATCGCAGCGGCGTACCGATGACCGCGCAGGACAATCGACTGTTCACCCCGGTACTGACAATTGGCCAGGGCAAGTCCTGGGTCCACGGGCGGCGCGTCGGGGGCATGGTTATTCACGCCAGCGCACGCTAGTCTGTCATCCTTCACCGCGAAGGATGTTCGACCATGCGCAAGCTGCTGACTGCTCTGACCCTGGCGCTTGTCGCCGCCCCGGTATCCGCCGCCCTCCAGCCGGGTGCCCGCGCACCCAATTTCGTTACCGCCGGCGCGATCGCCGGAAAGCCGTTCAAGCTCGACCTTGGCGAACAGCTTCGCCACGGCCCGGTAGTGCTTTATTTTTACCCCAAGGCGTTCACCAAGGGCTGTACGCTCGAGGCGCATGCGTTCAGCGAGGCGATCCCCGCTTTCACCAAGGCCGGTGCGCGGGTGATCGGGATGAGCGCCGACAATCTCGACACGCTGAAGCGCTTTTCGGTCGAGGAATGCCGCAATGCCTTTCCCGTGGCGACTGCCAACAAAAAGGTCATCAAGGCCTATGATGTCGCGATTCCGGTGGTCGGCATGTCGAACCGCACCAGCTACGTCATCTCGAGCGACGGGCGGATCGTGATGGTCCACAGCGACATGGACTGGAAGGATCATGTCGCCAAGTCGCTCGCTGCGGTCCAGGCGCTCAAACGCTAAGCGTGGTCGCCGTTTCTTAACCACTGACACGCTAGACGCTCCCTGCCGTTGAGGGAGGGTAGTCATGCGTTTAGATCGGGTTGGCTCCATCTGCCTGGCCACGGTGCTGCTCGCCGGATGTGGCAAGGGCGAAGTGTATGACCGCCCGCCCGAGCAAATCCGTGACCTGCTGCGCACCGTTGAAATGCCGATGTACGTGTTTGGTAGCAGCGCCGACACCAACGCGATCATCGATACGTCTGACCCGGCCAGGATCATCTGGAAGATCAAGGCCAACGGCAGCAATGTGATGAAAGTCATCGCCACGATCGCCCCCGAAGGCGAGGCCAAGACCCGGGTCAACATCGACATCGAAGGATCGCACGAAGGCAATTTCGGCGATGTCGAAGCGCGTTTCAAGAAGCTACCCGGGGTCAAGAACATGTACCTCGTGACGATGAAGGAAGCGATCGATTCGACGCTCGATGGCCGCGCTTACGACATCACCGTCACTTATCCGGCGATGATGTCGGCGACGATGGCCAACGCCGGTCGCCTGTTCCCGCCAAGTCACTCGGAGCATCGTTAACAGCGGCCAATAACTGCGACTCACCGCAGGATCAGCCTCGCCTCGTCGGAAACAACGGGCCCTCATTCGAAGGCCGCCGGTTGGTTGGCCATGATGAACATGAACCTTTTGAACCGTTCGGGCCTCGCCGCGATTGCCGCAGCGACTGCCTTTCTTGCCACCCCCGTAATGGCGCAGGATGTGACGCCGGTCGTCGCGGATCCCGCACCGATCGTTGCTGACACTCCCTTGCCCAGCGAGCCGGCCACCACGCCCGAAGCGACCAGCGATACGCTCGCCCCGGCCCCAGCAGCCAGGGCCAAGACCGTTCGATCGGCCAAGCCCGCCGCTGCGGTGGCGCGCAGTGTTGCGCCGGTCCGCGCCACCGCTCGCCCGGCCGCTGCTTCGCCAGTCGCCGCCCCGGTTGCGACCCCGGTCGCTCCGGTTGAGGCTCCCGCTGATCCGGCGATGGTTGCGCCAATTCCAGAAGCTCCGGTCGCCGCGCCGATCGCGCCGGTCGCCGACTCTCGAAGCAACGACATGCTGCCGATCGCTGGTGCTGCCGGGCTCGGCATCCTGGCGCTGGCCGGGGCCGGGTTTGCAATGCGCCGCCGTCGCCGCGATGACGATGTCGTGGTCGAAGAAAATTGGGTCGAGCCGCAATATGTCGCGGCCGCCCCGATCGTGGCTGCGCCGATGGCAACCGCGCCGATTTCGGCCTTTGCCTGGGACGACAAGCCGACCACGACGGCTCCGGCTATCGCCACCCCGGCACCCGCGCCGAGCGGCATGAACTGGATTGACGCGGCCAAGCGCGGCCCGACCCCCGACAATCCGTCGGCCTCGCTCAAGAAGCGGCTGTCACGGGCCGCGTTCTTCGACCGGCGCGAGAAGCTGGTTGCCGCTGGCAAGGCGGCTCCGGTCTCGCCGATGGCCGGCCTGCCCAAGCGGCTCGCCCCTGTCGAGCAGGCGGCTCGCCGTCCGGCGCCAGCGATGAACATGAGCTTCGACCGTCGTTTCCAGCCGGCATAAGCATTCCGCAAGCCTGCCTGAATGCAGGCCAGTAACCGTCCGCACCGCCGTCCTTTGCAAGAGGGGCGGCGGTGTCGTCTTGGCCGCGCCGCCGAAACGCGATAGGCTTCCGTCCAAGGGCATTTCGCCCGGCACTTGAGGAGCGACGACATGGCCAAGGGACAGATGAAATCGAGCAAGGAAGCGCGCAAGCCGAAAGCCGAGAAGAAGAAAACTATCGCCGCCAATCCGTCGACCAAGACCGGATCGAGCGGGCTGGAGAATCTGAAGAATTGAGCTGCCGAGCGCAGGTGAGCGATTGCGTTAGCAATCGGGAAGCCGCGCGAAGAGACAGCGCAATCCGGTCGACCTGCGCATGAGCGAGAGCGAAAGCGCGACAGGATCGACGGCGGAGGCCGCCAAGGTTTCGGCGATGCGAAGCATCGTTGGAAGGGGGCCGAAGGTGTGGCTTTGCCACAACGCTCTGTCTGGGCTCACCACCCGATGATCCTGGTCGATGCGGACGCCTGTCCGGTCAAGGACGAGGTGTATCGCGTCGCCTGGCGCCGCGCGGTGCCGGTCAGGATCGTGTCCAACGCCCGGATGCGGATCCCCGACCATCCCCTGATCGAACGGGTGATCGTGTCCGACGCGTTCGACGCCGCCGACGACTGGATCGCCGAGGCCGCCACGCCCAGCGACGTGGTGATCACCGCCGACATATTGCTCGCCGACCGTTGCCTCAAGGCGGGGGCGACGGTGATCGCGGGCAATGGCAAGCCGTTCACCAGCGCCAGCATCGGCAGCGCCATCGCCACCCGCGCGATCATGGCCGACTTGCGCGCCGGCGGCGACCAGATCGGCGGCCCGGCAGCGTTCACCAAGGCCGACAAAAGCCGCTTCCTCCAGGCGCTCGACGAGGCGTTAGTAAGGCTGGCGCGGTAGGTTGGCGCCGGGCTAGCGAGGGCCTGACGAACCGCGAAAAGCCTGCGTTGAGTGATGTCGAAACGTCCCAAAAGTCGCATTCACCACACGCGGGCGCGGAGGGCGGGGCAAACAGGGGGCGGGCGACTTGCCGACCGCGCGGCAGGCAAGGCCACAGGCGGAGTCGGACAAAGCCACCAGCAAATCCACCTGCCGCGCCGGGGTCCAGCCGGAATGGCGATGGCGCGGCTCGGCCAGGATAGTATCGTCGGGGATGAAGGATGAGGGCTTGTTCATCTGCCAGTTTGAAGCAGACGAAGACTGTGTAGGACAGCGAATTTTTGGGAGAGCTGCGCGCGACAGGAAAGCGTGCCCGACTGTTTGGAGCCTGTCCTGCTCTGATTGCTGCTGTGGCGTTTCGGTTCTTATTGTTTCACCAGGCTCCAAAGCGATTGAATGGTAGGAAGACACTCCTCGAAAGTCTTTTGTGAGATTGACGGGGCCGGGTAGCTTTTTGTTCGGCCAGCGAGCGATGTGTGAGCCGCATCCCGTCGAAGAACCTTGAGGTTCCCGATGTTAGCCTTGAGCTGCGATAAAGACCCGTCTCGGTCCATTCTTCTCTCTACTTGCAATAGTCGGACAACACCGATGGAGTGGGCGATTAACGGCCTCGCTTGAAAGCTGTAATCAAATCCATGGGTGCTTTTGATTTTATCTGCGAGTAGCTGCCTTTTCTCCAAGGTCCGCAATTTGTGACGAACGCCGTTATGCGCAATTTCGTCAAACGATTCCTCAAGCCAACCACAAACCTCTAACGTGGCTAACTTTGAATACGCGATAGACAGAGTGGCATCCGAGCTATCGCACTCGTTGTATAAACGATCTAATTCCAGGAGCAGTCGCCTCGTGGGCACGTATCGGATCATCTCAACCTAGCCAAAAATAGCTACAGCTGTATCGAGTCTGGCTGAAACTCGTGTTGGGTCTGAAAGTCCCTCTTTTAGAGCTTCAACACTAAAATTTGGGTGCTGCCTTAGCTCGTTGTATTTCGCTCGCACAGAGCCTGCTGGCATTACCTCTAAGGCCCCGATGTTCCGCATCACGCCAACAAAAACAGCCTCAATTGTCGCTTTACTGAGTCGAGGAAAGGGCTGGCTATCAAGAGCCTTATTATAAATAATTGATAGAGCACGCGCAATGACGTCGCGTATAGCTTCAACCTCGTTTATATCCGCGTTACGAAATTTACTCATATATTCATTAAGATATTTAGAAAGTGGTCGTTTGTACCTTGAATAATCGGTAGCAAAGGCGAG
>JBKJUB010000121.1:0-7807 GCA_046590765.1 Sphingomicrobium sp.
CGCTCGCTCGGCGTCGACCGCCTCGAAATCTACGAAAGAGTGCGGTAGGGCGAACCCATGTTCACCGGCATCATCACCGACATCGGCACCGTTCGCGCCGCCGAACAGCGCGGCGACTTGCGCCTGACCATCGCCACCATCTACGATCCCGCGACGATCGACCTCGGCGCGTCGATCGCTTGTTCGGGCGTGTGCCTGACCGTGGTCGACAAGGGTTCCGATTGGTTCGCGGTCGATGTCAGCCACGAAAGCATCTCGCGCACCGCGTCGGCATTGTGGGATCAGGGCGCGCGCCTCAACCTCGAACGCGCCTTGCGCATGGGTGACGAGCTTGGCGGTCATCTCGTCACCGGTCACGTCGATGGTATCGGCGAAGTCGTCTCGGCCACCCCCGACGGCGGCTCGCTCCGCCTGACCATCGGCGCCCCGCGCGACCTCGGCCGCTTCATCGCGTCCAAGGGCTCGATCACCATTGATGGCGTGTCACTGACAGTCAACGAAGTCAGCGACAGCGCAAAAGCGACCGATTTCACCATCAACCTCATCCCCCACACCGCCGAGCACACTACATTGGGCGCAGTGTCAGCGGGCCGCACCGTCAATCTCGAGATTGATGTCCTCGCTCGCTACCTCAAGCGATTGGAGGAATCGCGCAGCTGATGCAGTTACTGTGATGTTCCCTCTTTAAATATCACATTGCACTGTGATAATGGGGAGCATGTCCACCGATCTCATCGCGCGGCTTAACGCCGTCGTCGCCACTGGCGAAATCAGCCGCGCCGGGCTTGCCCGCGCTGCCGGCCTCCACCCCAACTCTTTGCGCAAGCTCGGGTCTACCGAGTGGAATCCGACTGCAGACACCTTGGGCAAACTCGAGAAATTGCTGCTTGCGGGCAATACTGAGGTTTTGGTTGGCCCCGAGGCGATCATCAACGAGGCGCGCAACGGGCGGATGTTCATCCTGGTCGACGATGACGATCGCGAGAATGAGGGCGATCTGGTCATCCCGGCGCAAATGGCGACCCCCGACGCGATCAACTTCATGGCCCGTCACGGTCGCGGGCTGATCTGCCTCGCCTTGACCAAGGATCGCACCGACCAGCTCGGCCTCGGGCCCATGTCGCCGGTCAACGGCACCCAGCTCGCCACCGCCTTTACCGTTTCGATCGAGGCGCGCGAGGGAGTTACCACGGGTATCTCCGCCGCCGACCGCGCGCGCACCATTGCCGCCGCGATCGACGCCAACAATGGCCCCGACTCGCTCGTCTCGCCCGGCCACGTCTTCCCGCTCGTTGCGCGCCCCGGCGGGGTGCTCGTTCGCGCCGGACATACCGAGGCTGCGGTCGATGTCTCGCGCCTTGCCGGGCTTAATCCGTCGGGGGTGATTTGCGAGATCATGGGCGATGACGGGACCATGGCGCGGCTCGACCAGCTGATGGACTTCGCCCGCCTCCACGGTCTCAAGATCGGCACCATCCGCGATCTCATCGCCTACCGCCTGCGCCGCGATCACATGGTCGAACGAGTCGCCGAGAGCGCCTTCACCAGCAGCAGCGGCGCTGCGTGGCAGGCGCAGGTGTTCCGCGATCGCGCCAGCGGCGATGAGGAACTCGCGCTCGTCCACGGAACCATCCGCCCCGATTCGGCAACCCTCGTGCGGATGCATTCGATCGACCTGTTCGCCGATTTGCTGGGTGAGCGCACCACCCGCGCTGGCCTGCTCGACGGGTCGATGGCGATGATCGAGGCCGAAGGTTCGGGCGTAATCGTCGCGCTCCACGCCGCTGCGCCCGGATCGCTGTCGCGAGCCACCGACATCCGCTCGGGCAAGCCGTCGAGTTCAGGCCCTGAATTGCGCGGCTATGGCGTCGGCGCGCAGATCCTCGCCGCATTGGGCGTTCACGACATGGTGCTGCTGACCAACACCCGCCATGCCCCCGTCGGCCTCAGCGCTTACGGTCTCGCGATTGTCGAGGAACGACCCATCCCAGCGCCGGAGTCCCACTGATGGCCCATGTCCTGATCGCCGAAGCCCGCTATTACGCGCACCTCAACAATTTGCTCCTGACCGGCGCCCGCGCCGCGATCGAGGGCGCGGGCCACAGCCACGAAACGATCACGCTCCCTGGCGCACTCGAACTTCCCGGCGCGATCTCGATCGCCCACGAAACGGGCCGCTTCGACGCCTTCGTCGCGCTCGGCGTCGTCATCCGCGGAGAGACCTACCATTTCGAAATCGTCGCCGGTGAAAGCGCGCGCGGGTTGATGGCGTTGACGATGGACGGGGTCGCCGTCGGCAACGGCATCCTCACCGTCGAGAATGAGGCCCAGGCATTGGCACGAGCCGCCCCCGAACATATGAACAAAGGCGGCGAAGCGGCGCGAGCCGCACTCTCGCTGATGGAGCTGAAGACAAACCGCTTCGCTTAGCCCAGCGGCAGCCACACTTCATTGCGTCGCAGCGGCCCGGGGATTACCGGCGAATTGTAAAATGCATATTCGGGCTCGGCCGCGCTCTTCTCGCCATTGCGCGCCAGCCAGCCGCGCAACCGGTCCTCGGCCTCGGCCAGCATGCGGTCGTCGGCGCGTCCCGAAAAGCTCACCACTGCCACCCTGCGCGGCGGCAAGTCGACCAGGTCGATCGAAACTGGCGGATCGGGCAAATCGTCGGCACTGCGCCCGGCGGGCATCACGAACCGCGTCCGCCATGCGCCTTCGAGTTCGTCGTCGAACATCGGCGGATCGCTCGCCATTGGGTCGCCGGCGTCCTGCATCACTGGCACGGTCATGTCGATTTTCTCGCCCTCGCGTGATTTGGCGAAGATGTAATCGGCGATGATCCCGAAGCCCGCGCTCAGCGCTGCCTTGCGCGGCCCCTGGACCACCGTCTCGGCGACCGTGATCGACGGATAGTCGCGCACCTGGAAATCGCCGTCGGTCTTTAGCGCGCGATAATCGGGCTCCTCGGTCTTGCGCTCCTGCAGGACGTACAGCGCGCCGCCGATCAGCGCTGCTCCGGCCACCGCCGCGCCAGCCACCAGCCCGCGTTTCACCGTTTTTTCCATCGCTCGACTCCCATCCAATGACGGAGTTGAAACTCGGTCAGGCGCTCGCCTGTTCCACCAGCCGTGGATAATCGGTGTAGCCCTTGGCGCCCTGCGTGTAGAAACTGTCCTTGTCCCATTGGTTGAGCGCCGCTCCGATCCGAATCCGCTCGGGCAAGTCGGGATTGGCGATGAACGTCCGCCCAAAGCTGATCGCGTCCGCCACTCCTTCCGCCATCCGCGCCGCCGCGCTCGGCCCGTCATAATCGCTGTTGAGGATGATCTTGCCCGAATAGACGGCCCGCATTGCCGGGCTGATCGGCGGCGTCTCGCTCGGCTGGAAGCTCGACTGCGGCCCCGCTTCGCGAAGCTCGATCCACGGCACGCCGAGCGCCTCGAGCGCGGCCGCAGCGGCGGTGAACAACGCCACCGGATCTTTGTCCTGCGCACCCTGCGATTCCAGATTGGGGGACAGGCGAATGCTGGTGCGATCCGCGCCCACCGCATCGATCACCGCGCGCGTCACCTCGATCATGAAGCGCAGGCGATTGGCGATCGGTCCGCCATAGTCATCGTCGCGCTGGTTCGAGCTCTCGCGCAAATACTGGTCGACCAAATAACCGTTGGCACCGTGGATCTGGACCCCGTCAAAACCCGCCTTGATCGCGTTGGTGGCGGCGCGGGCATAATCGGCGATGACCCGCTTGATGTCGTCCAGCGTCATCGCTCGCGGCGCGACATAATCCTTGCGCCCTTCATAAGTCAGCGCGCGATGAGGCGCGGTAATTGCCGATGGCGCCACCGGCTGGCCGCCGCCAAGGTCGGGATGGACCAGCCGCCCCATGTGCCACATTTGCGCGACGATCTTGCCGCCCGCCTCGTGCACCGCCGCGACTACCGGCTTCCACCCCTCGACCTGCGCTTCGCTCCACAGCCCCGGCGCATAGGGCCAGCCAAGCCCCTCGCGGCTGATCCCCGTCGCCTCGCTGATGATCAGCCCCGCACCCGCACGTTGCGCATAATGCTGCCCCATCAACGCTGTCGGCACCGCTCCTTTGGTCGCCCGCCCGCGGGTCAGCGGCGCCATCAGGATGCGATTGCGAAGCTGGAGCGCGGGGCTCAGGTCGATGGGGTCGAACAGGCTGGGCATGAAGCGGCTTTCTGCTATCGGCGCGTCCATGACGGTCGAGCCGCGAGCAAAGCAGATAGTTTCAAATCGAAACGATACAAGCGCGCATCGCTGGGCGTTCGTGGCGCTGTTGCTCGGCAACGTCGCGCTCGCTGCGGGCCCGTTCCTCGTCCGCCACGCCGGGGTCGGCCCGGTTGCTGCGGGTTTCTGGCGGCTGGCACTGGCGCTTCCGTTCCTGCTGGTAATCATCCTTGCCACCCGCCAGCCGCTCCGCCTGCCACGCCCGGTCATCCTGGTCGCCATCGCCGTCGCAGCCTTTTTCTTCGCTGCCGATCTTGCCGCCTGGCACATCGGCATTCGCGAAACCAAGCTCGGCAACGCCACCTTGTTCGGCAATTTGTCGAGCTTCCTGTTTGCTGCCTGGGGGCTGTGGCTGGTGCGGCGCTGGCCGTCGTGGATCCAGGCGCTGGCGCTGCTGCTCGCCGCGCTCGGCTGCGGCTTGCTAATGGTCGGCAGCGCGGAATTGTCGGCCGCCCATTTGCGCGGCGATCTGCTGTGCGCGCTGGCCGGCTTCCTCTACACTTTCTATCTCGTGCTGGTCGAACGCACCCGCGGAGAAGTCCGGCCGTTGCCATTGCTGTTCCTCGCCACCGCGTTCGGCGCGCCGATGCTGCTCTATGCCGCTTATCGCCTGCACGAAGTGATCATTCCCGCTGATTGGACCGCCTTGTTTGCACTTGCCTTGTGCAGCCAGGTCATCGGCCAGGGACTATTGGTCTACGCGCTCGGCCACGTTCCGCCCCTGATCGTCGGAATCGCCATGCTCACCCAGCCCGCGCTCTCGGCGTTGCTTGGCTATCTCTATTATGACGAGGTGCTGACCCCGCTCGACTGGCTTGGCGCGATGCTGATCGTCACCGCGCTGATCCTGGTCCGCTTGCGGAAGCCGCAGCGACAGGCCATTTTGATGTGATGACCGACGCCCCGACTCCGCTCGCCGCACTCCGCGCCCGCCTCGCTTTGGCAGTTGGCGAAAATGCCGTGTTCGACGGGTGGACGACCAAGGCGGTCGACACTGCAGCGAGCCAGCTCGGGATCAACCCCGCCCAGGCTCGTCTCGCTTTCCCCAAGTCGAAGATCGACATGGTCGAGGCTTATGTCGATGCGGTCGACGCCGCGATGCTGGCCGCTTTCCCGCCCCAGAAAATCGCCGCGATGAAGGTCCGCGACCGCATTCGCGTGCAATTGTGGTTCCGGCTCGAGACGATGGCTCCGGCGCGCGAGGCGTTGCGTTCGGCACTGTCGATCCTCGCCATGCCGCAAAACGCCTTGCGCGGTTCGCGGCTCGGCTGGCGCACCGCCGACATCATCTGGCGCAACGCCGGCGACACATCGAGCGACTTCAACCATTATACCAAGCGCCTGACCCTGAGCGCGGTCTATGGCTCGACCCTGCTGACCTGGATCGACGACCAGTCGGAGGGTTTCGCCGACACATCCGCCTTCCTCGATCGCCGCCTCGGCAACGTCATGAGCTTCGAAAAATGGAAGGGCCAATGGAAGGGGAGCGATCTTCGCCGCCCCAGCCTGTCGCGATTCCTCGGACGGTTGCGCTATCCACCGGCTTAAGCTTGCGCATTGATCGACTTTAACTTACCCATCCCGCGCCGGGGAGGGCTAATCAGGAGTAAGTCTATGCGATTGCGTGTGATTCTGACCGTTTCGGTCCTTCTTTCCTCCACTTCGCCAGTGTTCGCTGCGGGCAACGCCACCAGCGGCCCGAGTGTCGGCAATTGCATTTCCGACATCGTCTACGGCAATGAGCCGAATACGGCCAACGGTGCGCCCGGCGGACCGGCCGAGCAGGCACCGGGGTCCAAGGGCGGCAACATCGTCCCGACCCAATCGCCTGGGCCGTTCGTCAACAATCCGACCGATCCTGATAATCCCACTCGTGGTCGGTCGGTCGGCGGGTTCATGCAGGACGGGATCGATATCCCCGCGCTGTGCCGGACCGCGTTCCAATAAAACTAGCAAGTCGCCTCCGTTAATGATAATCAGTCGCAATATGACGGAGGCGACTTCACTCGATAGGCTCAAGGTTGGCCGCCGCGCGCGGATCGCGGCGATCGACTGGTCGACGCTTGGGGCAAGCGACGCGTCGCGTCTGCGCCACTTCGGGTTTGACGAGGGCGTGTCGGTCGAATCGCTTCACACCGGCCCGTTCGGGCGCGATCCGCTCGCGGTCCGCGTCGGGCGGATGACCGTCGCCATCCGCCGTGCCCATGCCCGCGCGGTCCAGGTGATTCCCGAAGCCGCATGAACCCCAGATTCGTATGACAAGCACGCCGCTGATCGCGGTCGTCGGCAACCCCAATGCCGGCAAGAGCGCTTTGTTCAACGCGCTCACCGGCGCGCGGCAGAAGGTCGGCAATTATCCCGGCGTCACCGTCGAACGCCACGTCGGCAAACTCACCTTGCCCAGCGGCACCGCAGTAGAGTTGATCGACTTGCCCGGTGCCTACGGGCTCGATCCAACCAGCCCCGACGAGGCCGTCACCCGCGACGTATTGCTCGGCAAACAGGCCGGTGAGCGCCTGCCTGACGCTTTGCTCGTCGTGGTCGACGCCTCCAACCTCGACAATCACCTCCGCTTCACGCTCCAGCTGATCGAGCTCGGCCTGCCGATCGTCGTCGCCTTGAACATGATCGATCTCGCTCAGCGCGACGGGCTCGAGCTTGACGTCGCCAGGCTCGCCGAAGAGCTTGGCGTCCCGGTGATCGAGACCGTCGCCGTCCGCAAGCGCGGCATCGACACCCTGCTTGCCCAACTCGACCAGATGCTGCTCGCACCGCGCACCATCCGCCCCGGCCCCGGCCCCAGCCACGACGGATTCAATCTCCAGCGCCGCGCCCGCGACATCGCGCTCGGCGCAATCCTCCGCGAAACCCCGACCCGCCGCCTGACGCATCGCCTCGATGGCCTGTTGCTCCACCCGCTGCTCGGCCCGATCATCCTGGCGCTGATCCTGTTCGTGATGTTCCAGGCGGTGTTCGCCTGGAGTGCCCCGCCAGCCGACTTCCTCGCCGAACTCGTCGCCAGGGTCGGCGGCGCGATCGGCACTGCGCTCCCCCCGGGGATCCTCCGCTCGCTGATCGTCGACGGCCTGTTCGCCGGGGTCGGCGCGGTGATCGTCTTCCTGCCGCAAATCCTGATCCTGTTCCTGTTCATCCTGGTCCTGGAATCGACTGGCTACATGGTCCGTGCGGCGTTCCTGATGGACCGGCTGATGAGCCATGCGGGGCTTTCGGGGCGCGCCTTCATCCCCTTGCTGTCGAGCTTCGCCTGTGCGGTTCCGGGGATCATGGCGACACGCACGATCGACGATCCCATGGACCGGCTGACCACCATCCTCGTCGCCCCGCTGATGACCTGCTCGGCACGGCTGCCGGTCTACACCTTGATCATTGGCGCCTTCATCCCGGCGCGAACTGTGCTTCCCGGGGTCGGGTTGCAGGGGCTGGTGCTGTTCAGCCTATACGTCGTCGGCGTCTTCGGCGCACTTCTCGCCGCCGTCGTGATCCGCCGCACCGTGGTCAAGGGCGGCGGCGGCGCTTTCATGATGGAACTCCC
>JBKJUB010000157.1:0-6148 GCA_046590765.1 Sphingomicrobium sp.
TGGCTGATGTCGAGATGGACGAAATCGAGCCCGTCGCGCTTTATCTCATGGTCGATCGCGCGCGCCACAATATCGCGCGGCGCCAGTTCGGCGCGCTCGTCATAATCGGGCATGAAGCGGTGCCCCGTTTCGGGGTGCTTCAACAGCCCGCCCTCGCCGCGCACCGCCTCGGTGATGAGGAAATTCTTGACCTCCAGATTGTACAGGCAGGTCGGGTGGAATTGCATGAATTCCATATTGCTGATGCGGCACCCCGCGCGCCACGCCATTGCGATCCCGTCCCCCGTCGCCCCGCGCGGCGCGGTCGAATAAAGGTAGGCGCGGCCGGCCCCGCCGGTGGCAAGGATTGTCGCCCGCGCGGTCAATGTTTCGACCTCACCGCTGACCCGGTTGAAGGCATATATTCCATGCACCGCGCCCGATGTGCTGAACTCGTCGGCGTGGCGCCCGGTGGCGAAATCGATCGCGACATGGTCGGGCAATATGGTGATGTTGGGGTTGGCGAGCGCCGCCGATTCCAGCGCCTGCTGGATCGCCCAGCCGGTGGCGTCGGCGACATGCACGATCCGCCGGTGGCTATGCCCGCCCTCGCGGGTCAGATGCCAGCCGTCTCCATCGTCGTCGAGGTTAAACGGCACGCCCAGCTCGGCCAGCCGCGCAATCGCTGCCGGCGCCCCGCCGACGACATGCTCGACCACCGCGCGATTGTTCAGCCCCGCCCCGGCGATCATCGTGTCCTCGACATGCGCGTCGAAGCTGTCGCCTTCCTCGAGCACCGCGGCGATCCCGCCCTGCGCCCATTCGGTCGCCCCGCCGCCAAGTTTGCCCTTGGCCAGCACCGCCACCCGCCTCGTGGTGGCGAGCGTCAACGCCGCAGTCAGCCCGGCCGCGCCGGAGCCGATGATGAGGACGTCAGTTTCGATCACGCATTCGCCTCACGCGTCAAACTCAGGAACACATCTTCCAGGTCGGGATCGCGGGTCGAGACGTCGACGATCCCCAGCCCGTCGGCCTGCAGCGCGGCGAGCACCTGGCCCGCATTGACCTGGTCCTTGCGGTAGGTGATCTCGATCGTCCTTGGCCCGGTCAGTTCGGTGCGATCGAAGAATGGCGCGACCGGCACATGGTCGATATCGCGATCGACCTCGACCACCACCGCTTTATCCTGCGCCTTGGCGATCAACTCGCGGGTCGGCTCGTTGGCGATCAGCTTGCCGTGGTTGATGATCGCGATCCGGTCGCAGAGCTGCTCGGCTTCCTCGAGGTAATGCGTCGTCAGCACCACCGTCACGCCCTGCCGATTGAGCTGCCGCACATAGTCCCACAATTGTTGGCGAAGCTCGATGTCGACCCCCGCCGTCGGCTCGTCGAGCACCAGCACGGGGGGCGAATGGACCATCGCCTTGGCCACCAGCAATCGCCGCTTCATGCCCCCCGACAACGTCCGCGCATACGCATCGGCCTTGTCGGTCAGGCGCACTGCGGCGAGCAGTTCGTCGGTGATCCGCTCGGCTTTCCTGATACCATACATGCCGGCCTGGATCTCAAGCGCCTCGCGCGGGGTGAAGAAGGGGTCGAACAAGATTTCCTGCGGTACGATCCCGATCGCGCGCTTGGCGTTGCGCGGTTGCTGGTCGATGTCGAACCCCCACACGTTGGCCGTCCCGCTGGTCTTGACCACCATCCCTGCCAGGATGTTAATCAGGGTCGATTTGCCCGCCCCATTCGGCCCAAGCAGTCCGAAGATCTGCCCGCGCGGCACATCGAACGACACATCGTCGAGCGCGACCTTGCCTCCGGCGTAGGTCTTGCACAGGGAATCGATGCGGATCGCGGGTTGGGGTTCGGCCATGGCGATTCGTTAGCGGGGACGACCGCCGGGCGAAAGCGGATATGGTAAGCGTGCCATTAACCTTACCCACCAAGCTTATCTTGAAGTTAACCCTGTAGGCGACGAGGCATGGAAATTGTCTCGCGTCTTGACCGGCTGATGATCGGTGTTGCAGCCGCTTTGGGGTCGGTCGCGGCAGGTGCTGCGCCGGTTG
This sequence comes from Sphingomicrobium sp., assembly GCA_046590765.1. GTDB lineage: Bacteria > Pseudomonadota > Alphaproteobacteria > Sphingomonadales > Sphingomonadaceae > Sphingomicrobium. Next base: position 2,046 of record JBKJUB010000157.1, read on the forward strand.
CCGCGCCGCTGTCGCCGTCGGCTGAAGCGACGTTGATGCGCCCGCTCACCCTGACCAAGCTAGCCGACATGGATTTCGGTAATCTCGCGGCGGTTTCGGCGGGTACTGCGGTGATCGATCCGGTCACCAACACAATCAGCGCGACTGGCGGTGTCACCTTAAGCGGCGGCACCCCGCATGCGGCCCGTTTCGCCGGTTCGACGTTCAGCTCGGCAGTGGTCAATATCAAGATCCCGACCCGCTCGATCACCTTGGTCCGGATCGGCGGAACAGAAACGATGACCGTCGACAATTTTACGCTCGACGGCCAGTCCAAACGGAGCCTTGCCCAGGCCGGCGTGTTTGAGTTTGCAGTCGGTGCAACGGTCCATCCTGCCACCGCTCAGATCGAGGGCATTTACACTGGCATTTTCGACGTCACTATCCAATATCCATGATTAGTCGGCGCGGTCCGAACTCCTAAACAAACTGGTTAATGCGGGGCCAACCGACCTCGTTCAACCATTCGTGACCCGCCCAATCGATAATTGCATGACCGACATTGCCAGAAAGGCTACCGATCGTGCATCTGACCAAGACCATATCCGCCGCGCTTGCGGCCAGCCTCCTCGCCGCTCCGGCTTTTGCCGCCCCGACCTCGGCGACGCTCGCGCCGCCAGCCAAGGCATTGCTGCTGATCCCGCTGACGCTGACCAAGATCCAGGATCTCAAGTTCGGCTCGATCGTCCCGTCGAGCTTGCCTGGCACCGTCACCATCGACCCCGCGACCGGCAATCGCACCGGCTCGCCCGAAGTCAGCCTGCTGCCCAGTGACGTCGGCCAGAAGGGCTATTTCGCCGGCGCCGGCTCATCCAACCAACAGGTGGTCATGGCACTGACCCCGGCGGCAGTCCTGACCGACGGCTTCGGTAACAACATCACCGTCTTGTCGATGTCGCTCGATGGATCCAACACGCGAACCATCGATCCGGTCAATCGGACCTTTTACGTCGGCGTCGGCGGCGTGCTGCAGATCGACGCCGACCAGGCCGAAGGGCTCTACAGCGCTACCTACGACCTGACCGCCGATTATCAATAAGGCCCCACAGGGCCGGTGACAGGTTGAAGGGACGGGGGGCGGTTGCTAGGGGTTTGCCCATGCAGCCGCCCCCCGAAACTATTCGCACCAAGGTCTTGCGCGTCGCATGCGACGGCTCGGGCCAGGTGCCCGCCGCGCTCGGCCACCCCCGCGTCTATCTGCACATCGACGCCGATCTCGGCTATGTCGACTGCGGTTATTGCGACCGCCGCTTCGTTCTTGAGGGCGGCCCCGCCGACCTGGCCGGGTGAGCGATCCCCGCGCGTTCCTGTATCGGACGCTCGACCCTGATCAGGCCAAGCGCCTCGCCGCCAAGCATCTCACGCGCCACGACGATGGCGAGCTCTACCTGCAATACAGCCTGAGCGAAGCCTTTGGGTTCGATGACGGCCGGCTCAAAACCGCCGATTACAATAATGCCTCGGGCTTCGGGCTGCGCGGGGTGACGGGCGAAACCACCGCCTTCGCCCACGCCAACGACATCAGCGCTGCAGCGATCGACCGCGCCGCCGCCACCTTGCGCCTGCTCGACCCCGCTACGGCGTCACCGTCCGCTCCCCCGCCCCGCACCAACCAGGCAATGTACGGCGCCGACGATCCGCTCTCGGCGATCCCGTTCGCCGACAAAGTCCGCCTGTGCGCCGAAATCGACGCCTCAGCGCGCGCTCGTGATCCGCGCGTCGACCAGGTCAGCGTGTCGCTCGCGGCCAGCTGGAGCGTGATCGACATCATTCGCGCCGATGGCTTCGTTGCCAGCGATGTGCGCCCGCTCGTTCGCCTCAACATCTCGATCGTCGCCAAAAATGGCAATCGCCGCGAGACCGGCACCTACGGGCTCGGCGGCCGCTATCTCTACGATCATCTGTTCGACCCGGCGACGTGGAATCGCGGCATCGACATGGCGCTGGCGCAGGCCTTGGTGAACCTCGAATCGGTCCCCGCGCCGGCGGGCGAGATGCAGGTGGTGTGCGGCCCCGGCTGGCCCGGAATCCTGCTCCACGAAGCCATCGGCCACGGGCTCGAAGGCGACTTCAACCGCAAGGGCACGTCGGCGTTTTCGGGCCGGCTCGGACAGCGGGTTGCAGCGCCCGGGGTCACCGTGGTCGACGAAGGCGCGATCCACGGCCGGCGGGGGTCGCTGACGATCGACGACGAAGGCACCCCGACCGGCCGCACAATGCTGATCGAGGACGGCATCCTCAAGGGCTATCTCCAGGACCGCTTGAACGCTCGCCTGATGGGGATGCAGCCGACCGGCAACGGCCGCCGCGAAAGCTTTGCCCACGCGCCGATGCCGCGCATGACCAACACCTTCATGCTCGGCGGCAATGACGATCCCGACGAACTGGTGACCCGCGTCAAAGACGGCATTTACGCCAAGAGCTTCGGCGGCGGGCAGGTCGATATCACCAACGGCAAGTTCGTCTTCTCCTGCACCGAGGCGTACCGCATCCGGAACGGCAAGATCGCCGAGCCGGTCAAGGGCGCGACCCTGATCGGCGACGGGCCGAGCGTGCTGACCCGGGTCAAAGGTATCGGCAACGATCTCGCGCTCGACGAGGGCGTCGGCATTTGCGGCAAAGGCGGCCAGTCGGTTCCTGCGGGGGTCGGGCAGCCGACGTTATTGGTCGACGGCCTGACGGTTGGCGGGACGGCGACTTAATCCCGCAGCAAATGCGCCACTGGCGCCAGGCTGAACCCCGCCCCGTCGGCGCAGCGATCCAGTTCCTCGCGGTCGACCCCATTCTCGCTTTGCGCCACCGCCCACGCCAGCGCCGAGCGATTGCCCGAGCGGCAGAACGCCACCATCTTGCCATCGCCAACCGCGCCGATTGCCTCGCGCATGGCCTCGACATCGGTCGGGCCCATCCCGCGGACGATCGGGATGTGGCGATATTCCATCCCTGCCGCCGTCGTCGCGGCTTCGATCTCGGCGCTACTCGGCTGGCCTTCATCCTCATTGTCGGGTCGATTGTTGACGATCATCGTCACGCCCAATTCCTTGATCGCGGCGACCTCCCCGGGGGTGATCTGGCCACAGACGAAGGTCTTGTCATCAAGCTGCCGTTGCATCGCCCGTCTCCATTGCCTGGCCAAGCGCCTGAAGCAGCGACTCGCCATGTCTCTCGAGCTTGGTATCGCCGATCCCGTCGATTGCGGATAGCGCCTTCAACGATCCCGGTTTCAGCGCCGCGACCCCGCGCAAGGTCGAATCGTGAAAGATGACGTAGGGCGGCACCCCCAGCTCCTTGGCCCGGTCGCGACGCCAGCCGCGCAATGCCTCGAACAGGGGATCGTGCGGCAGATGCTCGGCCCCGCGCCGCGCCTTGGGCCGGCGCTTGGGCGGCACCGCGATGATTAGCGACTCGTCGCCCTTCAAAATCGCCTTTGCGGCGGGACCAAAGCTCAACCCGCCATAATCGTCGGCGCGTAAGGCGTCGCGCGCCTGCAGGCTCCGCGCGACCGGCCGCACCAGCGCCAGTTCGTCGCCAGTCATGATCCCAAACACGCTGAGCTGGTGATGCCCGAACTGCCGCACTTTCTCATTATCGTCGCCGCCCAGCACCGCCGCCAGATGCGCGATACCGAACCGCATCTCGGTGCGGAATGCCGCGCTCAGCAATTTGCGCGCCACCTCGGTGACGTCGATCGTCTCCGGCGGGTCGATGCAATTGTCGCAATTGCCGCAGGTCGCGGGTGGCTCCTCGCCAAAGTGCCGCAGCAAGATTGCCCGCCGGCAAGTCGCGGCCTCGACGAACGCGGCGAGCGTATTCAACCGGTCGCGCTCGGCAGGCCGCCGCGCCACTTCGATCTCGGTCTCGATCCGCCGCCTCGCGCGGGCGAAATCTTCCGCCCCCCAGTAAAGCCATGCCTCGGCCGGGTCGCCGTCGCGGCCCGCGCGCCCGGTCTCCTGGTAATAAGCCTCGATCGACTTGGGGATTCCGGCATGCGCGACGAACCGCACGTCGGGCTTGTCGATCCCCATCCCGAACGCCACCGTCGCCGCCATCACCATCTCTTCGGA
>JBKJUB010000233.1:0-2555 GCA_046590765.1 Sphingomicrobium sp.
GTGCCGCGCCAGGGCGATTATCACGTCGATTTCGACAGCGGGCGGATTGCGGCGAAGTTCGGCTGCAACTCGATCAGCGGGACCTATAGCCAGACCGGCAGTACGCTTGACGCGGGCGCCTTGATCTCGACGCGGATGGCCTGCCCCAACATGAGCTTCGAGAGCCAGGCCAATGCGATCCTCGACCAATTGATGACGGTCCAGGTGGTCGGGCGTAACCGGTTGGCACTATCGAGCAGCGCCGGGTCGATCGACATGGTACGGCGCTGAGGTCGCCATTGCCGCTGCTGTTGGCGGCCCTTGTCGCCGCCTGCGCCACACGACCGGTTCAGCCTGATCCAGCGGTTCACGCCAGCGGCGACTTCCGGATCGTGGCGATCAACGGCCAGCCGACTGGCGGCGGCGAGCGGTTCACTTTCGACGTGCATCCGCCGAACGGGCATGCGCAATTCGGCTGCAATGCGACCGGCGGCAACCTGGCCGTCGGCAATGGATTCATTACAACCGGCCAGTGGATCATCACCACCGCCAGCTGCAACCCGCGCGGCTTCGAGCATTTCGAGCGCGATGGATTTGCAATTACCGCCTTGCCGATGGCGGTCGAGCGCAACGCACAGGGCGGCATCCGGCTAAGCAACCGCAACGGGTCGCTCGACCTGGTCCTTGCGCCTAACGTTGCGGCGCTAATCATTGGTAATTGGACCGCAGTGACGATCAACGGGCGGCCAGCCGCGCCGGACGAGCGGATCGGGCTGACGGTCACGCCGACATCCGTCAACACCACGGGCGTGTGCAACGATGTTAGCGGACGTTATGTGATCGTCGAACGCCGGTTGACGCCCGACGGCTTGCCGTGGCCACGAAGCGAGCGCGGGTGCGCGCCCGAACGGATGGCACTCGAAGATCGCATCTACGCGGTGTTCTGGAAACAGCCGATGGTCAGCTTGCCCACGCCTGACCGACTGCGGCTGACCAGTGCGAGCGGATCAATCGCGTTTGAGCGCAAGCGCTAGGCGGCGGCGTCGTCTTCGTTGGAGGCTGCCGGCGGGGTCAGTTTGGTCAGCGGGCGCGGGCTTGCTTCGACCATCGGTGGGACCGGCAAATCCTTAGCGCTGCCCGCGCCAAGCGTTTCAAAGCGGCGAGCCTGGGTGAACACCTGGCTTTCGAAGCTGCCGACCATCTGATTATAGGCGCTATTGGCGGTCGAGAGGTTCTTGCCGACTCGCTCCATATGTTGCGCCATGGTCGCAAGACGCGAGTGCAACTCCTTCCCCAAGCTTGCGATTTCATCCGCAGCTTCAGTCAATTTCTCCTGCTTCCAGACGCTCGCCACCGTGCGGGCGATGGCTACCAAATTGGTCGGCGTCGCGAGCAACACCTTGCGCTCGAACGCCCATTCCCACAGCCCTTCATCCTGCTCGAGCGCAGCAGTGAGGAAATGTTCGCCGGGAATGTACATGACGACATAATCCGCCGAATCGCCAAACTGCGCCCAATAGGCCTTGGAACCCAATTGCTGGGCGTGGGTGCGGATTGAGGCGACGTGCGCCATCATGTGCGCCTTGCGACGGTCGTCATCGACCTCCTCATTCGCGTCGAGGAAGGCATTCAGTGAGCATTTGGCGTCGATCACCAGCTTGCGACCACCGGGCAAGTTGACGATCACATCGGGGCGGAGGCGACCCTCGTCGGAATCGACCGATACTTCGGTGCGGAAATCGGCGTGCGGGCTGAGCCCGGCCTGCTCGAGCACGTTTTTGAGGCTTTGCTCGCCCCAGCGACCCCGCGCCTTGGGCGAGGAACGCAGCGCATTAACGAGGCTGCGGGTTTCGTCGCGCACCCGGCCCTGCCCTTCGCGGACCTGTTCGACCACAGCTTTCAAGCCAGCATAATGATCGACGCGCTCCTTCTCGACCCGCTGCAGCCCCTCCTCGTAGCGCTTGAGCGTGGTTTCGACCGGCGCGAGCAATTCCTTGAGCTTGGTTTCGCTGGCTTTGTCGGCGGCAGTGAAGCGCTCGCCTGCTTTGTCGAGGAAATCCTTGTGGGCCTTTTCGAGCAACTGGTCGCCAATGGTGCGGAATTGCGCGACCAAGGCGTCCTTGGATTGTTTTAAATCATCCATGCGCTGGTCGAAATTGCGCGCATCGGCTTCGAGCGTGGCGCGCGCGCGGATGGCGTCGTCCCGCTCACCGGTGACAGCATCGAGCAGCTTTTGCAGTTGCTCAACGCGCGCGCCGCGTTCGGTCGCGGCTCCCGCCCCGCGCGAACCGAGCAGCCAGCCAAGAGCGGCGCCTAGCGCGAGTGCGACAATCGCGACGATGATCACGGTCGAGTCCAACGAATTTCCCTCAAAAGAACGAAATGCGAACCTAGCGCCGCGCGGACGCTTGCTCAAGCGGAACATCCGGCCCAGACTGCGGGGCACGTTTCCGAGGAGAATTTATGTCCATTCGCAAGATGATTTCGCTTCACCCCAACGCCAGCGGCAACCAGGCGCTGGGCGATGCGGTGCACCATTTGATGTATTGCGCGAAGATGTGCGCCAGCTGCGCCGA
>JBKJUB010000052.1:0-11336 GCA_046590765.1 Sphingomicrobium sp.
CGATGCTCGTCGAGCGGGTCATCCAGACCCTGCTCGGCCGGCGTTAATTGCTGATCGAATGAAGTTCGAAAGGGCCGCGCCGGGATCACCGGCGCGGCCCTTTTGCTATTTGCCGGCCAGGCTGCGCAGCATCATCTCCCAGTGGAGGATGTCGTCGTACATGGCGCGGACGGGAATTCGCTCGTCGAGGCCGTGTGCGCGCTCGTCGTCGGGGCTGATTCCCCAGCTGCCGTCGACATCGTAGACCGGGATTCCGGCGGCGCGAAAGAAGGAGCCGTCGCTAGCCCCAGTGGACATCAACGGGATGATTCTCATGCCGGGACCATGAATGCTTCGGATGGCGCTTGTCACCGCGCCGATAATATCACCGCGCAACGGCGATGCGGGGGTAGGCACGCCCGGGAAGTTGGGGTCCGGAATGATCTCGATCTTGGGTCCTGCCAGCTGCTGCAGCTCGACCTGCACTGTTTTGGGATCGATGCCGGGCATGATCCGGCAATTAACCGTCGCCTGCGCCATCTGCGGAAGCGCATTATCGGCATGGCCCCCCTGCAGCATGGTGGCGACGCAGCGGGTTCGGGTGTGCCCCACTTCTAGCGGATCGGCCTCGATGATATCGGCGGCCTCCCCATCCTGCTCATTGGCCAGCCAGCGCCGCATGGCATCGCCCAGTTTGCCCTTCTCGTCCTTGGCGCGCTCGGTAAAGAAGGCGCGGCTGGTTTCGTTGAGCATCGGCGTGAAGCGATGCACCTCTAAGGCCTTCATCGCGTCGGCAAGGTCGTAGATGGCGTTGTCGGGGCGCGGCCGCGAGCTGTGGCCGCCGCGGTTATGGGCGGTAAAGAAATAGGTCTGAAAGGTCTTCTCGGCCATCGAGATCCCGCAGCCCAGCGGACGTCCATTATTGTCATAGCCGGCGCAGCCGCCATCGGCGTTAAGCCCGAACTCGGCGTCGGTCAGCGTGCGCCATTCGACAGCCCCTTTGGTCGCGCCGACGCCGGCGGTTTCCTCGTCGCCGGTGAAGAAGAGGATGATGTCGCGGTTCGGCCTGAAACCCGATTGCTTCAGTTTGATCACTGCCAAAGAGGTGGCGACGATGCCGTTCTTCATATCGCTCGTGCCGCGCCCGTAGAAATAGCCGTCTTCCTCGCGAAACTCGAACGGATCATTTTTCCAGTCGGCGCGCTTGGCCTCGACCACGTCCATATGGCCGAGCACGAGGATCGGCTTCTTCATCGCCTTCGCCGCCCGCCACCGGACGATCAGCGCGGCGGTCTTGTCACCGGGCAGCGCTTCATAGGGCATGACCTGGATGTCGGCAGCGGGGATTCCGGCGGCCTTGAACTGCTCGGCGAGCAGAGCGGCCATGCGCGGCACCTCGCCGCGGCCCTTGACGGTGGGAATCTCGATTACCTGCTCGAACAAGGCGCGCGTCTTCGCCTGCCACGCGAGGTCTAGCTTGGTCGGAATGGTGAGCGGATTGATCGCGGCGGCGAGTGGCGCAGTGGTTGCGGCGAGAAGCAGGGCAAGGGCAAGGCGCATCGGATGACTCCGTTGAATGGCTGACCGTTACGCTAGGCGCGCGGACACGAGCGTCAAGCCCGGGTCGAATCCTTGTCACGCCGCGACGTCCACCACACGATCGCGACAATCGCCACCAGCAGCGCCAGCGACGCCAGCGGCCGCGACAAGGCAAGCCCACCCTTGGCCAGCGGCTTGTCGAGGAAATCGCCGACCGTCGCGCCTAATGGCCGGGTGAGGATGAACGCCGCCCAGAACAGGGCGACGCGGTTGATGCTGGTCGCGAAGTACAAGATCGCCACCACCGCAATCAGCCCGCCGAACAGCAACGCCCCGCCGAGATAACCCAGCCCCAGCGTCGCCGGGTCGGCCGCCCAGTCGCCAAGCGCGGTGCCGAGCGTCTGCGAAAAGGTGATCGTCAGCCAGTAAAATGCTTCGGTTCGCGGGGCGATGATGTGGTCGGACGAAATCTTGCCATCGACCTTTTTCCACGTCGCTAGCGAGGCCAGCACCAGCCCGAAAAGTAGCAACGATCCGCCGCTATAGCCGATGCCGAGCGAGCGCGTGGCGTAGTCGGCCAGCGTCGTCCCGGCCGTGGTCGAAGCGACGATCGTCGCCCAGTAAAGCGCCGGGTGGAATTTGCGCGCCTTGATCTGCAGGATGACCAGCGCCAGCAACGCGATCCCAAAGATGGCCGTGCCGACCAGATACCCGTTGAGCCCGCCCGCGCCCGCGCCGGGGGTGGTTTCGCCGAGCCAGCTCATGCTCACCGCATCGCCTGCGGTCTCGCCCAAGGTGGTGGCGAAGATCTTGGCAATCCAGAACCCGAGCGTGATCGCGGGGACCTTGCTCAATGCATCGCCTACTCTTTGGTCATTCATTGCCGGTCGGTCCCTTCGATCACAACAGACCGATCATGGCGCAGATCTTTCCGCGTGCAACAATTGATTCGCGCCAATGATTCAGAATGCCAGGCCAATTGCAGCGTAGGCATGGACGCCAATGTCATGACTTCGATCGCCACGCTGCGGTCCACCCGAGACGAGCAGCGAATAGGGCCCGCCAAGTCCGACCACCGCGCCAAGCCCGAGCGTCGTGCTGCCTTCCTCATCGAGCGCGTCGCTTCCTTCATGCGCAATCTCCGCGCCCACCGTCAGCCGCTCGCCCAGCTTGCGCGTCACCGCCAGCGCCTCGATCACATTGTCGCGCGTTCCGGCCCCCCACTTGAGCTGGTATCCGCCCCCGCCGAACACCGACCATTGGTCGTTCGACCAGCTGCCCCATACCGGCAGCAGCAAGCTGGTCCGCCCGCCCTCGCGCGACGTCGGCAGGATGATGCGCGGGAAGACCGCCAGCGACACACCGCTTTTCTGATCCTCGAAGAACCGCCATTTGACCCCGAACTCCAGCTCCCCGCGCGCAACATGCGGCCGCGCCGCGCTGTCGACATCGAGCGGCAGGGTGGCGGTCAGCTGGACATTGTCGATCACCCCGTAATTGAGATCGAGCCCCGCGCCGCCGTCATAATTTCGTTCCTCGAACACCCCATCGGCGAAGGCATAGACTTCCCAATGATGGAGCTCAGTCGGGTCGGGATCGTCGGTGATGTAGGGCGGCCCGGCGATTGCGGGAGCGGTCCAGGCCAGCGCCAGTGCGGTCGCGGCGGCGAAGCTAATCCGTCCCATGACCTGCAGCCAAATAGTCCGCGCTTTGCATTTCCTCGAGGCGACTGACGGTGCGCTGGAATTCGAAAGTGCCGTCGCCTGCCGGGTAGAGTTCGGGGGCTTCGGCATCTGCGGCGGCGAGCAGTTTGACTTTGTGCTCGTACAATTGGTCGATCAGGGTGACGAAGCGCGATGCCTCGTTGCGCATCTCGCGGGTCATCACCGGGATGCCGACCAAAATCACCGTGTGAAAGCGCCGCGCGATGGCGAGATAATCCGCCGCGCCGCGCGCTTCGCCGCACAGCCGCTTGAACGAGAATACCGCGACGCCTTTGAGTGACTTCGGGACAGGCATCGTCCGCCCGCCGCCGACATCCAGTTCCTCAACTGGCACATGCGCTCGATCCTCGACCGGATAATCGGTCAGGCGGAAAAACGCCTCGCTCAGCTTGGCGGTCGCCTCAGGGCCATTGGGCACCAGCCAAGTGTCGAGCCCGGCCAGCCGGTCGAGCCGATAATCGGTCGGGCCATTCAATGGCAGCACCGCCATCCGCGCCTCGATCAGTCGGATGAAGGGCATGAACAGTTCGCGGTTGAGCCCGTCCTTGTAGAGGTCGTTCGGCGGGCGGTTGGAGGTGGTGATGATCGCCACCCCGCCGTCGATCAGCGCGGTGAACAAGCGACTCATGATCATCGCGTCGGCCGGGTTGGTGACCATCATCTCGTCGAAGCACAGCAGCCGCAGTTCGTCGGCGATGTCGCCCGCCACCGCGATCACCGGGTCGCCTTCTTCGGACTTTCGCGCCGCGCGCAGCCGTTCGTGAACCTCGATCATGAACGGCGCGAAATGGGTTCGGCGCTTGGGCTCGACGTCGATGGTGTCATACGCCAGGTCCATCAGCATCGACTTGCCGCGCCCGACCCCGCCCCACAAATAAATGCCGCTGCGCGCCGGAGTCTCGCGCCCGAACAGGCGGGTTAGGAAGCCGGTGCGAGTCTGTCCGAGTTGGGTCGCCAGCCGGTCGATTGCGATAGCTGCCGCCGCTTGATCGGCATCGGCCTTGATTTCGCCCGCCGCAACCAAAGCGGCATAAGCGTCAGCGACGCGCTTCATCGCCAGTGTCGGAGCGCGTCTTGATCCGCTTCAAGGTGCCGGTGAAGCTGTAGCAGATCGCCCCGCCCTGCTCGCAAAGGCCGGTCAGGAATACCAGCCCGCCAGGGGTCTGCTTGAGCAAGCGGATATGCGCATCGAGCGGGATCCCGGACTGGCCGCGGGCAATGAACTTGGTGCTCATCTCGAGCGTCACATAATGGCCGCGCACCATCCCGCAGCAATAGCCGCCCGAGAATAATGCCATGTCGAGAAAGCTCATCACCGCGCCGCCGTGGATCGATCCGCCGAAGTTCATGTGCCGTTCTTCGGGGAACATCCGTACCACCGCATTGCCCGGCTCGCGCGGCTGGAAGATGATCTTGCCGGTCTGCGCAGCGAATGATTCTGCCGGCAGTGCGCCCCAGCCATACCAGCCTGGATGATCGGGATCTTCGTGCGCGCCGTTGGGGAGCGTCGGCGCGTCGCTCACGCCACCCGCTCGGCGATCAATTTCTTGGTTTCGGCGATCGCTTTCGCGGGGTTGAGCCCCTTGGGACAGACGCTGGCGCAGTTCATGATCGTGTGGCAGCGATACAGGCGGAACGGATCTTCGAGATTGTCCAATCGCTCGCCGGTCATTTCGTCGCGGCTGTCGGCCAGCCAGCGATACGCCTGAAGCAGCACCGCCGGCCCCAAGAATTTGTCGCCATTCCACCAATAGCTCGGGCAGCTGGTGGTGCAGCAGAAGCACAGGATGCATTCGTACAGGCCGTCGAGCTTGGCGCGGTCGTCGGGCGATTGCAGCCGCTCCTTGCCCGACGGCTCGGGCGATTTCGATTTGAGCCACGGTTCGATCGACGCCAGCTGGGCATAAGCATGGGTCAAATCGGGGACGAGGTCCTTGACCACGTCCATGTGCGGCAAGGGCGTGATCTTCACCTCGCCCTTGATATCCTCGATCGCGGTGGTGCAGGCTAGGCCGTTGCGGCCGTCCATGTTCATCGAGCAGGACCCGCAAATCCCCTCGCGGCACGACCGGCGGAAGGTCAGCGTAGGGTCAATCTCATTCTTGATCTTGATCAAAGCGTCGAGCACCATCGGCCCGCATTTGTCGAGATCGATCGAATAAGTATCGAAGCGCGGATTGGCCTTGGTGTCGGGGTCGTAGCGATAGACTTTGAACGCCTTGGTGCGCCCGCCGCTTTCGCCCGGATAGGCTTTGCCCGACTTGATCTTGCTGTTCCTGGGAAGCGCGAATTCGGCCACCAACCACTCCTGAAAAAGACGTCCTGCGGTGCCGCTACCATGCGGCGTGCGGGGGTTCAACGCACCGCTGCGCCAGTCAGCGGAAAAGCGGTCGTGCGCTTGACCGTTTCCATCGCGATCATCGAGGTGATGGTCTTGAGCGGCACCGCCGCGGTGATGGCGCGGTAAAACGCATCGTAAGCGGCGATATTGGGCACCGCGATCTTGAGCAGATAGTCGACTTCCCCCGCCATCCGGAACACCTCCATCACCTCGGGCATGGCGGCGAGCGCATCGGCAAAGGCGCGGGTCCACGCCGCGCTATGGTCGTCGGTTTCGACGGTGACGAAGATGGTGAGATCAATCCCGACCTTGGCCGGGTCGAGCAAGGCGACGCGGCGCTCGATCACCCCCGCCATTTCGAGCTTGTTGATCCGCCGCCAGCACGGCGTTGGCGACAAATTCACCTGCGCCGCGACCTCGGCCAGCGTCAGCGCCGCATCTTGCTGCAACAGGCCGAGGATGGCGAGATCGGTTTGATCCATCAAAAAGTTGCCTTCGTTTGGAAGTTTATTCCAATTATCTCGGAGTACGCGCAAGTTTGACGCTATTTCAGGCCCGGGCATTGGTACGGATAGCCACAGCGGCAGGTTAAGCGTACAGATCATGAGATGAATTTTCCAATACAAGTTTCGCACGCAAGGACTCCCTAACTCTAGCGCGCATTCACTGGAGCCCCCTCGCGGGGCTCCTTTTTTGTTTGAGGAGCACAGCCAATGACCGATCGATCCGCAATTTACCGCGAGGTGGTCGACGCCAATGCCGCTTATGCCGCCGACTTTGGAGACAAGGGCGATCTGGCGCTTCCCCCGGCACGCGGCTTCGCCATCCTGACCTGCATGGATGCGCGGCTCGACCCGGCCAAATATGCCGGGCTTGCCGAAGGCGACGCGCACGTCATCCGCAACGCCGGCGGGCGGGCCAGCGACGACGCCATCCGCAGCTTGGTGATCAGCCACAAATTGCTCGGGACGAAGGAATGGTTCGTTATCCACCATACCCATTGCGGGATGGAATTGTTTGACGGACCGACCATCAGCGCGTTGCTCGAGGAAAGCCTGGCCACTTCCGCTTTCGACGGCACCAGTTGGACCAACCCGCAGCACGAAGGTGGATCGACCGAGGGCTGGCATGTCGCGTGGCTCAATTTCTCGGATCTGGCGCAAAGCGTCCGCGACGATGTTGTGCGGATCCGCAATCATCCGCTGACCCCCGACTCCATCCCGGTCTACGGCTTCATCTACGACGTCAAGAATGGCGAGCTGGTGTCCGTTGAAGCGGAGACAAGTGCCTAAAGCGCGACCCGCTCAAGCCGCTTGCGCAGGCTGGTCATGCCGATTTCCTTGACCGCCTGATTGGGCTGCTCGGCGACGAGCAAGGCCCCGACATGGCCGAGGATTTGTGCCGCAATGTCGAGATTCTGCAATTTTTCGCCATGGCGCGCCACCACCAAAGGTTCGTTGCACAGATCATCGCCAAGGCTTTCGAGCAGGCGGCTGACATAAGCCAGTTCTTCGGCCAGCCGCCGGGGCAAGGCCTCGACCAAAGTTTGTGTCGATCTGGCCAGGCCTTCGGGCGGGTGGTCGGGACGACCGGACTTGGCCTGCTCAACCATCGCATCGACCGCCAATTGGTCGCGCCACGCCGCCGCCGGCATCCACTCCTCGAGCGACAGCGGAGTCTCGAAGCGGACCCCGCATCCCTTGCGGTCGCGCCATATGATCATCCCGCTGGCATTGAGCGTCCCACGGGTGATCAACGCCGCGGCGCCGACCGGCGGCAGGCTATCCCCCTCGACCCGCGCACCAGTCGAGGACAGATCGCGCAGCCGGATCGCGGCGGACAATGAGCCGAAGCGGATCATCGCGGACAAGAACAATTGAGTTCGCGGCCCGGACCGCAAATCACGTTCCTGCCACGACGCTGGATGGGCAATCATTCGGGCTTTCTCCTCGCCCGAACGCTACAATCCCAATGTTAACATGGCCGCGCCAAAACCTCCGTTTCGGATCATTTCCCGCAGCACCGGATGGGGGATGGCCCTCGACCGCAGAGCTTGGCTTAGTCCTTGACCGCCGCAAGCACCTCGGCGGCGTGGCCGGGCACCTTCACCTTGCGCCATTCGCGGATCACCTGGCCGTCGGCGCCGATCAGGAAGGTAGCGCGCTCCATCCCCATATATTTGCGGCCGTACATGCTCTTTTGAACCCAGGTGCCAAACGCGTCGCTGATCGCCCCGTCGGTGTCGGCGGCGAGCGGCACGGCAAGGTCATATTTGGCGATGAACTTGTCATGCTTCTTCATTTCGTCGCGCGACACGCCGACCACTTTCGCCCCAGCTGCGGCAAAATCGGCCGCCATTGCGGTAAAGTCCTGCGCCTCGCGGGTGCAGCCCGAGGTGTCGTCCTTGGGGTAGAAATAGAGCACCAATTTGCCCCCCGGCGCGGCCAGGTCGAGGGTCGATCCGTCGCTCAAGGCGGTGGAGATCGCGGGTGCGGTGTCGCCGGTGGTGATCATGCTGCTGGTTCCTTCGTTCGTGCCCATAGCTCGGCGATCCTTTGCCGCGCCGCGTCATGCGCTTCAAGCAGGCTGTTCCAGTCGTCATGGCCGCACACCGCCGCCACCAGCGCCTGCGATTGCGGCAAAGGAACCCCGCCACCTGGTGTCACCAGCCGGCTGGTCACCAAAATCCGCGACAGCAAGCGCAAATCGGCATCGGCCTGGGGATCGATCAGTCCCGCATCGTGGAGCGCCTCGATCGCCACTTCCAATCGCGGATCGAAACCGATGCGGTGGGTCAGTTGCAGCGTGTGCACCGCGAACTCGAGATCGACCAGCCCCCCGGGCCCAAGCTTGATGTCGAGCGGCCCGGCTGGCGGTTTGTGCTTGGCCATGTCGGCCCGCATCTTGGCCGCATCGGCGCGGACCTTGGCCGGATCGCGGTCGAACTTGAGTACGCGCTCGACGGTCGCCGCAAGCTTCGCTCGCCCATCTTCGGTGCCATACAATGGCCGCGCGCGGAGCAACGCCATATGCTCCCACGTCCACGCCTCGCTGCGCTGGTAAGCCTCGAACGCGTCGAGCCGGACGGCGAGCATGCCCTTTTCGCCCTGCGGCCGAAGCCGCGTATCGACATCGTACAGCGGCCCCGCCGCCGTCGCGACCGACAGCGCGGCGACCACGCGCTTGGCCAGCCGGTTGAAATAGTCTGTCGCGCCGAGCGATTTCGCGCCATCGGACATCGCATCGTCGGGGGCGTCGAACAGGAAGATCAGGTCGAGGTCGCTGGCGTGGGTCAGCGCCATCCCGCCCAATCGCCCGAGCCCGAGGATCATCAGCGCTCCGCCGGGCACCCGTCCGTGCGCCGCCTCGAATTCATAGCGTGCGGCATCGGCCAAGGCGACGATCGCGCCCTCGGCCACTGCGGCATAGCCCATCGTCAAATCGAGCGGGTCGCGGTGGCGCGCGATCAATTGCACCCCAAGCGCGAACCGCCGCTCGCCGACCAATCGCCTGACCTGGTCAAGCCGTTCGTCATAACTGGCGCGCTTCATGCCCTCGGCGAGCCTGCCCGCCACTGTCGCGGCGTCGGGCGGCGCGGCGAAACTCGATTCGTCGATCAGCCCGTCGAACAGTCCCGGCCGCCGCGCGAGCTGGTCGGCCAGTGCGGGCGCATGGACCAATATCTGGCTGAGAATCTTGGCCAGCGCCGGCTTCGCCTCGAGCAAGCGATACAGATTAACCCCGCTCGACAAGCGCTCGACGATGTCGCTGAAGCGGTTGAGCGCGTGGCCGGGGTCGGGTCCGTCGGCGATTGCGGCGAGCAACACCGGCAACATCGCCTCGAACGCTGCGCGCGCTGGCGGGGAGCGCAACGAGCGCACCTGCCCCGATCGCCAGCCGGCGATCATCCGCGTCACCTGCGCCGCATCGGCATAGCCCATTGCAGCCAGTTGCCCGGCGAGCAAATCGGGGTCGTTCGACAATGACGATCCATGCTCGGGCGACAGGCCGTCGAATCGCTCGCGGACGAAATCGACATGGGCCCGCAAACTCTCGATCAGCGCCGCGCCATTGGCCAGCCCGTCGAGCCCCGCCACCCCGTCGAGCGCTTCGTTCGCCAGCGGCACGCGGTGGGTCTGTTGGTCGTCGATCATCTGCACCCGATGCTCGACCGTACGCAGTCGGCGATAAGCATCGGCCAGCGCTTCGGCCACGTCCGCTTCCATCCGCCCCGCCGCCACCAGCGCCGGCAACGCATCGAGCACCGCGCGCTGGCGCAGCTCGGGATCACGCCCGCCGTGGATCAATTGCTGGACCTGGGTAAAAAATTCGACTTCGCGGATACCGCCCAGCCCGCGCTTGAGGTCATAGCCGGGGGCCAGCGCCGAGCCCTGCGCATAATGGTCGCGGATCCGGCTGCTGATCTCGCGAATCTCGTCGATCGCGCCAAAGTCCAACGCTCGCCGCCAGATGAACGGCTGGATTTCGCTCAGGAAGCGCTCGCCCAGCTGGATGTCCCCGGCGCAGGCCCGCGCGCGGATGAACGCCGCCCGCTCCCACGGCAGCGCCTGCGATTCATAATAAGAAATGGCGGCGTCGGCAGAGAGCACGATCGGGGTCACTTCGGGCGATGGGCGAAGCCTGAGATCGACCCGCGCGACATAACCATGCTCGGTTCGCTGCTGGAGCAATTCGACCAACCGCCGCCCGATCCGCACCGCCGCCTCGCTCGGGTCGTCACGCTCGCGGCGGGGAAGCACCGCTGGATCGAACAGCAGGATCAAGTCGACATCCGACGAATAATTGAGCTCACGGCTGCCCAGCTTGCCCAGCGCGAGCACTGCGAACCCATCCGTGCCCGCCCCTGGAGAGCGCTCCTCGATCGCCGCCGCCAGCGCCGCGTCGATCGCCCGGTCGGCAAAGTCGGACAACGCCACCGTCAGCCGTTCGAGCGACAGATCGCCCGACAAATCGCCCAGCGCCACCGCCAGCGCCAAGGCCCGCCGCTGATGGCGAAGCACCTCGCTGACGCTGGCACCCTGCACAGCAAGCGCAGCATCGATCGCTGCATCAGCACCGTCCGCCGCGAAGATTTCGGCAATCTTGGGGAACGCCGCGAGGCCATCGCGAAGGAAGGGCGCAAAGCGCCGGGCTCGCTCGATCGCGCCATTCCGGCTGTCAGTTGAGACTGTGCTTTTCACGTCGCACGCTGTGCCTCAATTCGCGCGCCAACGAAACCGACCGCGTCGCGGTGCGTTGGTGCGGTCTGATGTCAATCGAGTTCACAAAAGAGGCGACCGTCGAGAATTCCATGGAACGTCGAATTATCCGAGTCGATAATGTGCCTGATCAAGCCGGGATTGCCGCCGCACTTCGCCGTGCGTTTGCGGAGCGGCCGGTTACTGGGCTGGGCGAGAATTTCGATCCGTTCGCGGCCCTGCTCAAGCAAATTCACTAAACTGCAAAATTAGTCGGTCTCATCGTCGCCAAGCTCGGCGGCGGGCATCTTGTCGCGACTAAGCTCGTCGACTTGCGCCATGATCACCGACAAGGCCGAAACATTGGGATCGGTCACATGCTGGCGCCGTGATGGCAATTTGCCACCCGTCAGCAGCGCTTCCAACGCCACGCGTCCACGCGCCACCCGACTCTTGATCGTCCCCACCGCACAGCCGCAAATGTCGGCCGCTTCCTCATAGGCAAAGCCGCCCGCACCGACCAGGATCAGCGCCTCGCGCTGGGGTTGCGGCAGA